>JASLFY010000318.1 GCA_030150425.1 Yimella sp.
GGCGTCGAGCCGACCGTGCAGGTCAGCACCGTCGACGAGCCCGCGGTGACCGCAGCCGCCGAGCAGCATCTCGGCACGCTGGATGCCGCCGACGTAGCACTGCTGTTGGCGAAGGCGAAGTGCGAGGACGTCGCCGCCGGCAACGAACTGGACGCGCTGGTGCTCGGCTGCGACTCGGTGCTGGAGTTCGACGGCGAGATCCTGGGCAAGCCGACCGACGCGGCCGACGCCACCGCACGCTGGCAGCGGATGCGCGGCCGCACCGGGGTCCTGCATTCCGGCCACTGGCTGATCGACGACCGGGACGAAGGCACCGGCGCCACCTTCGGCGTCGTCGCCTCGACCGAGGTCGACTTCGCCGACCTGAGCGATGCCGAGATCGAGGCGTACGTCGCCACCGGCGAACCGCTGCACGTCGCCGGCGCGTTCACCGTCGACGGCCTCGGCGGGCCGTACGTCACCGCGATCCGCGGCGACTACCACAACGTGGTCGGGGTCAGCCTGCCCGTGCTGCGCGAGATGCTCGCCGAGATCGACATCGCCTGGCACGACCTGCGCGGCTGATTACTGACCACCGGTCTTCCCGAGGTCGGGCAGACAGAGGTTCCAGACCGACTCCTCCGGTTCGAGCAACCACTGCCGCGTCGCCGACAGCTTGAGGATGCGGAAGACACCGATGATCAGGATGTAGGCGACCGGCAGTTCGAGCAGCAGGGCCGACACGACGGCCTGCATCCGGTCGTCGGAGGCGGAGGTCATCACGTCGAACCAGGCGTCGCAGATCAGCACGACCCCGGTCGAGAAGGCGCTGACCACCACCAACAGGCGACGCTTCAGACCCAACACCAGCGTGGTGATCATCAGACTCAGCAGAATGAGATCGAATCCGACCCAGGTGCCTGTCCAGTTACTCACCCGGTAACCCTCGGGCAGGGTCCAGGCGAGGTAGGCGATCCAAGGGATCATCAACGCGGTGCCGAGGATCATCATCCAGAGCCGCACCCGGCGTACGCGACGCAGTTTCGGGTGGACGTCGAGCGGTCGCTGCAGCCGCTGGATCAGGTCACGCCGCTGCTGCGAAGTGAGCGCCTCGATCTGCTCGTCGGTCAGCACCACACACCTCACTGCTCGTCGTCGAAACGCACCTCGATCTCCTCGAAACCCTTGGCCCGCATGGATTTCGCCTGACCGGCGTACGCGTCCTGGTCGCCCTCGGTGAGGTCGACATCGTCCGTGAACGGGGTCAACAGGGCTCGCGGATAAAGCTTACGGCGGCGTACGACGTCGATCTCCAGCGCGACCACGATCAGCAGCGCAACCGCATAGACGAAGGCCAACATGCCGAGCACGAACGCGAACACGCCGTTGACGGCGGAGGCGTGGCGCACGACCGATTCGACGTACGCGGCGCCGTAACGCTTGAGCAATTCCCATCCGACGGCGGTGAGCAGGGAGCCCACCCAGATGTCGCGAATGCGGTGGTTCACCGCGCACGCCATCTGGTACGCCGCGAGGAAGACGACGGTCGACAGCACGACGTTGAGCAGGAACAGCAGCCAGCCGGCGAGCACCGCGGGCAGCACCTGCTGCAGGTAGATGCCCAGCGCGGTCGTGGCCAGCAGCCCGAAACCGAGGGTGATCATCAGCACGAACGACCGGCCGCGCGACCGGAACGGGTTGGGGCGCTCGTTGCGCGGCACCTGCCAGACCGTGTTCGCGGCGTACTGCAACGCCTGCGCGGCGCCGAGTGCGCCGTACAACGCACCGAGCACACCGATGACGATGCCGGCCACTCCCCCGTTCAGCGCCTCGGGCGCCTTCAACTGGTCGCCCACCACCGGGAAGTCGGCGAGGGCTGACTCGAGCAGTTGCTGCTGCCAGCCGGGGTGGCCGCGCAGCACCAGGCTCAGCACCGTCGAGGCGAGCAGCAGCGTCGGGAACAGCGAGATGAAGCTGTAGTACGTCAGCAGCGCGGCGAGGTAGCCGCCGAGGTCGTCGAAGAACTTGTAGCAGACCGCGATCGGGTAGCCGAGCACCGGAAATCGGCGTTGCAGGCGGTCCACCCGATCCGTCATCGACATGGCCGAGAACATATCTCCCCGTGTCGCGGAGCGGAATTGGGCGCGCTCGCCGTTCGCCGCGTACCGTGAATCCCGTCCGCACCACTGCTCCCGGGGACCACGATGACCGATCCGAACGAACCGACCAGGTTCAGCATCACCGACATGTTCAACTCCGACGACTCGGACACTTCGGACGAGTACGACGACTACGACGAGTCGGACACGACGTACGACGGTTACGACGCGTACGACGACGGCGGGGACGACAACGACGGCCGGTATCGCGCGGCCGGAGGCGGATTCGGAGCCGGCGCGATCTCGGCGCTGATCGCCGGCGGCCTGGTGGTCATCGGGCTGAGCTGGTGGGGCGGGCGCGCCACCGCGTCCGGCGGATCCACCGAACACACGGTCACCCAGACCGGCTCGCTGGTCACCCAGGAAGTCACCGTGACGCAGAACCGTACGGTCACCAGCACCGCCCCGGCACCGCCGGCGCGGGTGGTCACCCAGACCGTGGTCGTACGCCCGCCGGCCAAGACCGTCACCGTGAAGGCTCCCGCCACCACGGTCACCGCGTCGGCACCGGCCGGTGGCACGACGACCGTCACGGCGCCGGCCACCACCGTGACCAAGCCCGGCCCCGCGACGACGGTGACCGTCACGAAGACGGTCGCCGGCCCTCCGGGTCAGAACAAGTAGCGGTCAGACCGGCGGGATCGAACGCCGACGCGTCGAGAAGTGGCGGTCGCGCCCGGCGGCGTAGCGCAGTCGGTGCAGCAGTTCGGCCCGCAGCTCCTCGGCCTCGACGACTCCGTCGATGACCAAGTCGGCGGCGAGCCGCTCCAGGTCGACGTCCTCCAGGTACTCCTCGCGACGGGCGGTCACGAACGCCTCCCGCTCCGACTCGTCCTCGATCGCCGCGATCTTGTTCGCGTAGACCGCGTTGACGGCGGCCTCCGGTCCCATCACCGCGATGCGCGCGGTCGGCAGCGCGATGGTGGCGTCGGGGCCGAAGCCCGGACCACCCATCGCGTACAGACCGGCGCCGTACGCCTTGCGCAGCACGACGCAGAACTGCGGCACGGTCGCCGACGACACTGCGTGCACCATCTTCGCGCCGTGGCGGATGATGCCGCCCCGCTCGACCTCCGAGCCGATCATGAATCCCGGTACGTCGGCGAGGTAGAGCAGCGGGATGTTGTAGGCGTCGCAGGTCCAGATGAACCGGGCCGCCTTGTCGGCCGAGTCGGTGAACAGCACGCCGCCCTTGACCGCCGAGTTGTTCGCGACGATGCCGACCGTGCGGCCGTCCATCCGGCCGAAGCCGACGACCAACTCGGGAGCGAACAGCGGCTTCACCTCGAAGAAGCTGTCGTCGTCGACCAGGCCGTCGATGACGTCGTGGACGTCGAACGGCTGGCTCTCGACCTCGGGCACCACGTCGCGGGTCAGCTCGAACGCCGGCTGCTCACCGTCGTAGACCGGGCCGTCGGAGTGCCAGTTGAGCGGCAGGTAGGAGAAGAAGAGCTTCGCCAGCTCGATCGCCTCGGTGTCGTCGCTCGCGAGCAGGTCACCGACACCGGACTGGGTGCAGTGCATCCGGGCGCCGCCGAGGTCCTCCAGCGACACCTTCTCGCCGACGACCATCTCGGCCATGCGCGGCGAACCGAGGTACATCGAGGCGTTGCCCTCGACCATGATGATCAGGTCGGTGAACGACGGGATGTAGGCGCCACCGGCGGCCGACGGCCCGAACAGGCAGCAGATCTGCGGCACTTTGCCCGACAGCGCGACCTGGTTGTGGAAGATCCGCCCGGCGCCGCGGCGACCGGGGAACATCTCGACCTGGTCGGTGATCCGGGCGCCGGCCGAGTCGACCAGCCAGAACACCGGCAGGTCCTCGCGCAGCGCCATCTCGGTGGCGCGCACGATCTTCTCGACGGTGCGCGAGCCCCACGAACCGGCCTTCACGGTCGGGTCGTTGGCGATCACGATCGCCGGTCGGCCGTCGACGGTGCCGCGCCCGGTCACCACGCCGTCGGCGGGCAGGCCGGCGGCGGTGGCGTTGGCATAGCGGCCGTCCTCGACGAAGGAACCCTCGTCGAACAGCAGCGCGATCCGGTCGCGCACGTAGAGCTTGTTCTGACTGTCGAGCTTCGCCTTCGCCGCGTCGGTCGGTCGCTCCGAGGTGGCATGGGCCGCTTCCAACCGGGCGCGTACGTCGGCGACCCGCGGGTCGCTCGGGTGACCGGCGCTCACGACGGAAGTCCCAACCCGCGAGCAATGAGCATCCGCTGCACCTCGGAGGTGCCCTCCCCGATCTCCAGGATCTTGGCGTCGCGGTAGAAGCGGGCCACCGGGAACTCCTCCATGAAGCCGTTGCCGCCGAAGATCTGGGTGGCGATCCGGGTCGCGGTGACCGCGGCCTCGCTGGAGTAGAGCTTGGCGATCGAGGCGGCCTGCTTGACCTCGGCGACGCTGCGTCGGCCGGCCTCCAGCTCGTCCTTGAGCCACGCAGCCTTGTAGGTCAGCAGGCGCGCGGCCTCAACCATCACGGCGAGGTCGGCGACCTGGAACGAGACACCCTGGTTGGTGCCGATCGGACGGCCGAACGCGATGCGGGTCTTGGAGTACTCGGTGGCGGCCTCCAGGCACGCCTGCGCCAGACCGACGGCGAGCGCCGAGATCGCGATGCGACCGTCGTCGAGGGTCTTCAGGAACTGACGGAAGCCCTCGCCGCGCTCACCGAGCAAGTTCTCCTCGGGCACCCGGCAGTCGTCGAACGACAGGCCGTGGGTGTCGGAGATGTGCCAGCCGAGCTTGTGGTACGCGGGCTCCACGGTGAATCCGGCGGTTCCGGACGGCACCATGATCGCGCTGATCTCCGGCTTGCCGTCGGCGGTCTCACCGGTGCGGGCCGTGACGGTGACGACGGAGGTGCGGTCGGTGCCGGAGTTGGTGATGAACGACTTCGCGCCGTTGATGGTCCACTGGCCGTCGCCCAGCGTCGCCTTCGTCCGGGTGCCACCGGCGTCGGAACCGGCCTCCGGCTCGGTCAGACCGAACCCGGCGAGCGCCTGGCCGGAGACCAGGTCGGGCAGGAAACGGGCCTTCTGCTCGTCGTTGCCGTAGGTGAGGATCGGGTTGATGCCGAGGCCCACGCCCGCGGACAGCGTGATGCCCATCGACTGGTCGACACGACCGAGTTCCTCGATCGCGAGGCAGAGGTAGGTGAAGCCGCCCTCGTCGAGTCCGGCGCCGCCGTACTCCTCCGGCACGACCAGCCCGAACAGGCCCAACTCGCCCATCTGGGGAACCAACTCGGACGGGAAGTGGTGATCCTTGTCCCACTGCGCAACGTTGGGGGCGATCTTCGTCTCGGCGAAGTCCCGGACCAACCGACGGAAGTCCTCGTGGTCCTTGGTCAACTCGAACATGCATCGGCCTTTCGCAACATCGGGGTCACCGAGAGTGATTGTGGCGTGAGTCACCTTGTGGGTGCCACGCAAACGTATCCCACGGCACCGTCGCCCCTCGAACTGGTCAGAATGGGGCCATGCCCACCGATTCGCCGACCGCCGAAGGCACCGCCCCCGACCACGTCTTCGCCGGCGTCCCCGACGCCCGCGACCGCCTCGCCGCCACCGGTTACCTCGCCTCGGACGCGATCAGCACCACCAGTCACCTCGCCACCGCGCTCGGTCGTCCGATCCTCGTCGAGGGCCCCGCGGGCGTCAGCAAGACCGCCCTCGCCAGGGCGATCGCGCAGGCGACCGACCGTGACCTCGTACGGCTGCAGTGTTACGAAGGCGTCGACGAGGCCCGGGCGCTGTACGAGTGGAACCACGCCAAGCAGTTGCTGCGGATCACCGCGGAACGCGAATCCGACTGGGAACACACGCGATCGGACATCTTCGGCGAAGAGTTCCTGCTGGAGCGTCCGCTGCTGAAGGCCGTGCGCAGCGAGCGCCCGGTGGTGCTGCTGATCGACGAGTTGGACAAGGCCGACGAGGAGATGGAGGGCCTGCTGCTGGAACTGCTGTCGGAGTTCCAGGTGACCATCCCCGAGCTCGGCACCGTCACCGCGCGCCACACCCCGATCGTCGTGGTCACCTCCAACGCCACCCGCGAGCTGTCCGAGGCGCTGCGCCGCCGCTGCCTGTTCCTGCACATCGACTACCCCAGCGCCGAGCTCGAGCAGCAGATCGTCGACCTGCACGCC
>JASLFY010000381.1 GCA_030150425.1 Yimella sp.
CCGATGACGGTGTCGACCCAGCCGCAGCGGCGCGGGCGGCCGGTGGTGGTGCCGAACTCGGCGCCCTGCTTGCGCAGGAACTCGCCCTTGTCGTCGAGCAGCTCGGTCGGGAACGGGCCCTCACCGACGCGGGTCGTGTAGGCCTTGAAGATCGCGATCACCCGGTCGACCCGGGTGGGCGGGATGCCCGCACCGGTGCAGGCACCGGCCGAGATCGCGTTGGAGGAGGTGACGTAGGGGTAGGTGCCGTGGTCGACGTCGAGCAGGGTCGCCTGCCCGGCCTCGCAGAGCACCACGTCGCCGCGGTCGAGAGCCTTGCTCAGCTCCAGCGAGGAGTCAACGACCATCGGGCGGAGCCGGTCGACGTACTGGAGCAGGTCGGCGACGACCTCCTCGACCTCGACGGCGCGCCGGTTGTACTTCTTCACCAGCAGCTCGTTCTTCACGTCGAGCGCCGCGGTGACCTTCTGGCGCAGGATCGACTCGTCGAACAGGTCCTGGACCCGGATGCCGATGCGGTTCATCTTGTCGGCGTACGTCGGGCCGATGCCGCGCCCGGTGGTGCCGATCCGGCGCGACCCGAGGAAACGCTCGGTGACCTTGTCGAGCACCTTGTTGTAAGAGGCGATCACGTGGGCGTTGCCGCTGATCTGCAACCGGCTGCAGTCGATACCGCGCGCGGTGAGGCCCTCGATCTCATCGAACAGCACGCCGAGGTCGATCACGACGCCGTTGGCGATGACCGGGGTGACGCCCTCGGTGAGGATGCCGCTGGGCAGCAGGTGCAGGGCGTACTTCTCGCGGCTGCCGTCGGGCTGCTCGATGACGACCGTGTGGCCGGCGTTGTTGCCGCCGTTGAACTTCACGACGTAGTCGATGCGGCTGCCCAACAGGTCAGTGGCTTTGCCCTTGCCCTCGTCGCCCCACTGGGCACCGACAAGCACGATTGCTGGCATGGCTGGAGGATCCTCAGGTCGCGGAAGTCGACCGATCGGCCGACGGGGTCACGATACCGGCAGGCCCCGACACCGGGCGGTGGCCGTCCTCAGCCGGTCGCGACCATCACCGTCAACGGGATCCGGGACGCGCCAGGGAAGACGGGATGACCGGCGCCGTCGCGGACCTCCCACTCGGCGTGACACAGACCGGTGCCGTCGGTGGTCGAGAACCCGATCGAGACGAGGAACGGCTGCCCGGGAGCGACGGTCGGCAGCCGGAACTCGGCGCCGTCGATCCGGCACGGGCCCGAGCTGTTCATCAGGTGCAACCGCCAGCCCCGCCAGGCGACCCGGCCGGTGTTGCGCAGCGTGAACCCCTTCACCGGCGCCGAGTTCGGCCGTACGACCGAACACTCGCTCAACCGACCGTCGCGGAACGACATCCCGCCGCCGGACACGACCGACGAGGTCCAGGTGTGTTCGATCCGCTCCCCCGGCCCGGCGCACCACATCGCGCTGGTCGAGGCGGCGGGCATGGCCGCCGACGTCGCCGCAGCGCCGGCCGCAGGGGTTGCCGCAGACCCTGCCGCGGGGATCGCCGCCGTACGAGGGCCCGCGCCCCAGCGGGCCGCGAGGAAGGCGGCGCCGAACACGAGGGTGAGTACGCCGGCCGCCGCGACGGCCGGCAGCCACCAGCCGCGCCGCGAGGGTGCGGGTTCGCGTACGGGTTCTTCGGGTTCCTCGACGGGCGCGACCGGAGCGGGCGGCATCGGCGCGACCTCGTCCACCGCCGGCGCGGTGGACCGGTTCACCAACCGGTCCGCGCGACACCACTCCGCGCGCCACTGGCGTGGGTCCAGCCCGAGGGCGAGGAGGAACTGCTCGGTGGTCTCCCAGGTCGGCAAGCGCTTTCCGCGGGTGGCTTCGTGCAGGGTCGCGTGGGAGATGCAGCCGGACACGGTGGCCATCTGACGGAAGCTCGGACAGCCCGCCGCCTGACGCAGGTCGGACAGGGTGCGTGCGAACGCCTCGACGTGGAGCTGGCGGTCCGACGGCTTCTTCGTCGGCACGGGCGCGGGCGGTGCTGCGGTGGGGGCCATCTGACGGCTCTCGCTCTCGGCGATCGGGGGATGTCAACGCGGCTTCTGACGTCAGGAACCCGTCAATCGCTCCGCCTGACAGGGGTCTGACACGAGGTGCGGCGCCTCGGAGCAGCGTTCGATCGTTCCGGACCGACCGGGGCGGCTGACTATCGCCGGGAGGCACCTCATGCAGACCACCAAGAGCACCACTCGTAAGTCGATCGCCTACACCGCCGTCGGCGCCACCGTCGCCGGCGTCGCCGCCTTCGGTGGGCACGCCGCGATGAGCCAGGCGGCCACCACCCACACCGGGACCGTCCACACCAAGTCGGCCTCGTTGACCGTCCGGTCCGCCCCGTCCACCTCGGCCGGTGCCCTCCGATCGCTGAAGAAGGGCGCCAAGGTGACCATCAGCTGCCAGACCCGCGGGTCGAAGGTGAACGGCACGTACGGCTCCTCGACCTGGTGGGACAAGATCGTCGGCGGCGGGTACGTCTCGGACGCGTACATCTACACCGGCTCCGACGGACGCGTCGCCCCGCTGTGCAAGGGCTCGACCGGTGGTGGCGGCGGCACCCAGACCTCCGGGTCGGTGCAGTCGGTGATCAACGCAGCGAAGTCGCAGATGGGCAAGGGCTACCTCTACTCCTGGGGCGGCGGCGGCAAGAACGGTCCGTCGTACGGCTTCACCTCGCCCTCCGGTTACGACGACGCCAAGCGGTACGGCTACGACTGCTCCGGCCTGACCGAGTACGCCTTCTGGAAGGGCGCACACAAGAGCATCGGCGGCTACAGCGGCGCCCAGGTCGGCTCCGGCAAGCACTACTCGTTCAGCCAGCGCAAGCCCGGCGACCTCATCTTCTGGGGCGGCAGCCTCGGCTCCACCACGCACGTGGCGATCTACCTCGGCAACAACAAGATCATCGAGTCGGCCCCGCCGCGCGACAAGAACAGCATCCGCATCGCGTCGGTCTACTCGCCGGGCACCCCGCTGTCCACCGTCGTCCGCCCCATCGGCTGACCCTCCCCGACCTTTTCCCACCACCCCGAAACGACAGGAGCACCGCCATGAACAAGAAGACCCGCAACATCGCCGTCGCCGGACTCGCGCTGAGCGCCCTCGCCGGCACCGGAGTCGCGGTCGGCGCGAGCCAGTCCGACGCCGCCACCGGCACCGTCCACACCGCGAGCGCCGCGCTCACCGTCCGCTCGGGGCCGTCGACCAGCGCCGCCAAGGTGGGGACGCTGAAGAAGGGCGCGAAGGTCGACATCATCTGCCAGACCAAGGGCACCCGGGTCAACGGCACGTACGGCTCGTCGACCTGGTGGGACAAGATCGCCGGCGGTCGGTACGTCTCCGACGCGTACATCTACACCGGCTCCGACGGGCGCGTCGCACCGCTGTGCGGCAAGCCGAGCAACCCGAACCCGCCGGCACCCACCCAGGGCAACCGGAAGTGGGGCGACACGATCTCCTCCAACACCGGCTCGTCGGGACAGTGCACCTGGGGCGCGTACAACAAGTTCAAGCAGTACTCCGGCAAGTACCCGCTGATCCGCGGCAACGCCAAGGACATGGCGAACAACGCCCGAGCCCACGGCTGGACCGTCACCTACACCCCGGCCGCCCACTCGATGGTCGTCTTCGCCCCCGGCGTCCACGGCGCCAACGCGACGTACGGCCACGTCGCCTGGGTGACCGCGGTGCACGGCAAGTCGATCGACATCGTGGAGATGAACTGGAAGGGCAAGGGGATCTACAACACCCGTACGGTCACCGACGTGTCCGGGATGCAGTACATCCTGGCGCCGGCCAAGCGCTGACGTACGACCTTTCCTTCCCCTCGGGCGAACGCCCCGGACGACCTCGCGTCGTCCGGGGCGTTCGTCCGTTCGTCACCCGCGCCGGTCGCCGACCTTCAGCGCCAACTGGAAGCGGGTCTCGACGCCGTGGGACTGCATGAGTCCGGCGATCCGCCGGCGGACCGTACGCAGCGAGACGCCGAGCACCCGCGCGATCGCCTCGTCCTTCAACCCCTGTTGCATCAGCGCGAGCAGGTCGTCGTTGCCGCTGTCGTCGGCCCCCTCGACCGCGCCCGGTGCGGCGGCCGCGCCGTCCCACAGCCGCTCGAACAGCTCGACGAACGCGGCGACCACCATCGGGTCGCGCAGCACGACCCAGTCGCCCTCGGAACGACCCCACTGGGTGGTGGCGAGGGCCGCGTCCGAGCCGAAGCAGACGAACTGCGACGGCAGGTGGGCGCTGATGCGCTGCTGCTCGCCCAGCTCGGCCCACTGCCGCATCCCGTCCGCGGCCGCGTCGACGACGTCGGCGCGGTAGAGCGTGCGCAGGTCGCGCCCGCCGGCGACCTGGGCGGCGGTCGTCGCGTGGTCCTGGGGGTCGCCGACGGCCGGGACCGCCTGCGTACGGCGGATCGGGCCGACACTGGCGGCGGCGAGTTGTTCGTGGACGGAGACCAGCACCGTCGGGTCGACCCGTTCGCGCGTCGGCGGGGTCTGGGCCGAGAGCTCCTGCCCGACGCGGTAGTCGGTGACGAACTGGTCGATCGTGTCACGCAGCCGGGCGAGGTCCTGCCGGCGCGTGGCCAGTCGGGCCTCCTCCACACTGACCACCCGTTCCAGCGAGGCGCGCGGGTGGTCGGCGGTCAGGCCGCCGTCGTCGGCCACCCGGACGAGCCGGTGGGTGCGCAGCTCGGCCAGGGCTTGCTGCGCCTCGGCGTCGCCCAGAGCCAGGTCGCGGATGTGGGTCGCCAACGTCTGTCCCTGCGCGCGCAGGATCTGCCGGTAGAGCGCTTCCCCGGCGGTTCCCACCCCGAGCACCGTGAGTCGACCGTCCACGGCGTCGAACCTACCTGCCGGTGGTAGACAGGGTGGGCCCGATCCGCCCGCCCGCCCGATTCGCCAGGAGCACCCATGCGCGCCGTCCACTTCCGTTCGACGAACGGCCCCACCGACGCCGCGGTCGTCGAGATCGACGCGCCGCAGCCGCAGGCGCACGAGGTGCTGATCGACGTCGCGTACGCCGGGGTGTCGTTCCCGGACGTGCTGCAGAGCCGCGGCGAGTACCAGATCCAGCCGCCGACGCCGTACGTCCCGGGCGCGGAGGTCTCCGGTGTGGTGGCCGCGGCGCCGGAGGGGTCCGGGTTCGCCGTCGGCCAGCGCGTCGCCGCCTTCCCCGGGTTCGGCGGCTTCGCCGAGCAGGTCGCGGTGGCCGCTCCGCTGGTGCTGCCGCTGCCCGACGGCATCGGCCTCGACCAGGCGGCCGCGCTGCCGATGAACTACCTGACCTGCATCTTCGCGCTGTTCCAGCGCGGTGGGCTGCAGGCGGGCGAGACGGTGCTGGTGCACGGCGCGGCGGGTGGCATCGGCACCGCCGCCGTGCAGTTGGCGCGAGCCGCCGGTGCGCGCACGATCGCCGTCGTGTCCACCGAGGCGAAGGCGGAGGTCGCGCGGGCGGCCGGCGCCGACGAGGTGGTCCTGGCCGACGGGTTCAAGGACGCGGTCAAGGAGCTGACGCAAGGACGCGGTGTCGACGTGGTGGTCGACCCGGTCGGCGGCGAGCGGTTCACCGACTCGCTGCGCTCGCTCGCCACGCTCGGGCGCCTGCTGGTCATCGGGTTCACCGAGGGATCGATCCCCGAGGTGAAGGTGAACCGGTTGCTGCTCAACAACATCGACGTCCGCGGCGTCGGCTGGGGCGCGTTCTGGATGCCGCACCGCATCGAGGTGGTCCGCCAGCAGTGGGACCAGCTCGTCGGCCTGTTCCCGAACGGTTTCGAGGTGCCGATCGGCGGCCGCTTCGGAATCGACTCCGTCGTCGAGGCCCTGCAGACGATCGAGCAGCGCCGCGCCACCGGGAAGGTGCTGCTGGAGGTCGCCGGCGGATGAGCGGGGACAACCCAGCCGACGTACGCCGGTACTGCCGCGAGTTCGCGCAGTCCCACCCGGAGGTCCCCGTCTACGCCCGGATCGCCGGTGCCGCGGCGGGCGACGACCTGGCCATAGACCTGCTCTCGGCGGCGGCCCCGGGCCAGGCCCGGCCGGTGCTGCTGCTGGCCGCGCTGCACGACCTGGTGATCCGTCGCCCGGGGGTGCCGGCCGCCCGGTGGTTCGTCGAGTCCCCGCCCGCGGGCGACCCGTGGCCCGACGTACGGGAGACGCTGGCCGCGTACGCCGACGAACTGCGGTCGGTGATCGCCGGGCGGGCGACGCAGACCAACGAGGTGAACCGCGCAGGCTACGTCGTGCCGATGCTCGCCGCCGCCTGTGTCGACCTGCCCAATACACCGGTGACCGTGCTGGAGCTCGGGGCGTCGGCCGGGTTGCTGCTGAACGTGGACCGCTACCGGATCACGGTCGGCGACCGGACCTTCGGCCCGGACGACTCCCCGGTGCGCTGCGAGACCGCCGTGGAGGGTCGGCCGCCGGCGCTCGAGGTGCCGCCGATCGTCACCCGTGCCGGGCTGGACCGTGCCCCGATCGGGCCGGACGACACCGACGACCTGCGCTGGTTGCGGGCCTGCCTCTGGCCGGAGGTGCCGGGGCGGGTCGGGCGCTTCGACGCCGCCGTACGGGTGTTGCAGCAACATCCGCCGCAGTTGTTCGCCGGCGACATGGTCGACGACCTGGCGACCGTCGCCGAGCGGGTGCGGGTGCCGGGCAGTCACCTGGTGGTCTTCTCGTCCTGGGCGATGACCTACCTCGCGCGCGACCGCCGGGGAGCGTTGCTGGAGAAGCTGGCCGCGCTCGACGGGCCGGTCAGCCTGGTCACCGCGGAGCCGCCCGGTTGCGTTTCGGGCCTGCCGACGCCGTCCGACGAGGGCGTCGACCGGTTGGTCGGCACCGACGTCGGACTGCACCGCTGGCGGTCGGGTGTACCTCTGCCGGCGCAGTTCCTCGGCCAGGTGCACCACCCCGGCGCCTGGCTGCGGTGGGCGTGAATCCCCCTGTCCCGCAGCGAAGCTGAGAGCAACCTGCGAGTTCGGTCAGGTGATGGTCAACAAACGACAGGTGGTCTGGCGCGCGGCGGTTGCTGACCAAGAAAGTGTCGCGGTCGGCGAGAAACTCTCCGCCGCAGACAGGAGTACGCAATGCGCAAGATCTCCCTCATCGCCACGACCGTCGCATCCATGGCGGCGTTGGTGGGGACCGCTCCGACGAGCGCCTTCGCCGCTCAGGGCCACGGCGCCCACCAGCGCCACGCCTGCGCGACGCCGGCCGCGGGCAAGGCGTCGTGCAACGCCATCGAACTGGTGAGCAGCACCGGTGCCGCCGTCTCCGCGGCGGGCAAGCCGATCACCCCGTCGGCGATCTCGGGCAAGACCCCGACCGACATCCAGAACGCGTACAAGCTCACCGGGCTGAAGTCCGGCGGCCGCACCGTCGCGATCGTCGACGCGTACGGCTACGCGAACGCCGAGCGCGACCTCGGCGTCTACCGCGC
Organism: Yimella sp.; assembly: GCA_030150425.1. Taxonomy (GTDB): domain Bacteria; phylum Actinomycetota; class Actinomycetes; order Actinomycetales; family Dermatophilaceae; genus Yimella. The sequence continues at coordinate 7,485 of JASLFY010000381.1, forward strand.
GCAGTTCGGCCTGAGCTCCTGCACCAAGGCGAACGGCTGCCTGACCGTCCTGAACCAGACCGGCGGCACCACCCCGCCCGCCGCGAACGTCGGCTGGAGCCAGGAGCAGGCGCTCGACCTCGACGCCGTCTCGGCCGCCTGCCCGGACTGCAAGATCCTGCTGGTCCAGGCCAAGTCGGCGAGCATGGCCGACCTCGGCGCCGCCGTGAACACCGCGGCCAAGCAGCCCGGCGTCGTGGCGATCTCGAACAGCTACGGCGGTGGCGACTCCTCCGACGCGTCGTACGGCTCGTACTACAACCACCCGGGCATCGCGGTGACCGCGTCGACCGGTGACAACGGCTACCAGGGCGCGAGCTACCCGGCCTCGTCCGGTTACGTCACGGCTGTCGGCGGCACCTCGCTGACCGCAGCGTCCAACGCCCGCGGGTGGTCCGAGTCAGTCTGGTCCGGTGCCGGATCGGGCTGCAGCACCAGCAACAAGGCCCCGGTCGGCCAGAGCTCCTCGGTGACCGGTTGTAACGGTCGTGCCATGGCAGATGTGGCCGCGGTCGCCGACCCGAACACCGGCCTGGCGGTCTACGCGCCGACCACGAAGACCTCCTCGTCGTGGGCCCAGTACGGCGGCACCTCGCTGTCGTCGCCGCTGGTCGCGTCGGTCTACGCGCTGTCGGGCAACACCGCCGGCACCGCGAACGCGATCCCGTACGCCCACGCCGGCAGCCTGTTCGACGTCACCTCGGGCAGCAACGGCAGCTGCGCGAGCTGGTGCTCGGCCAAGACCGGCTGGGACGGCCCGACCGGCCTCGGCACCCCGAACGGTGTCGCCGGGTTCTGATCCCCACGCACAGCGAAGGCCCCGCCCATCTCGGATGGGCGGGGCCTTTCGTTCGGTTCACAAGCTTCAGAGCCCGAGTTCGCGGGCTCCGGTCGCCGAGCTGTCGCGCAGGAAGTCGGCGCAGCGGCGCTGCTCCTCGACCTCGCCGATGTCGCCGGCCGCCGTCGACAGGGCGGCGAGGGCGCGCAGGAAGCCCCGGTTCGGCTCGTGCTCCCACGGCACCGGACCCTGGCCGCGCCAGCCGGAGCGACGCAGCGAGTCCAGGCCTCGGTGGTAGCCGGTGCGGGCATACGCGTAGGCCTCGATGACCTCGCCGTCGGCGAGGGCGTCCTCGGCGAGCGTCGCCCAGACCAACGAGGAGGCAGGGTATGCCCGCGCCACGTCACGGGCGTCGACGCCGTCGTCCAGCTTCGCGGCGGCGGGGTCGACCGGCAGTTCGGTGCTCGGGATGCCGAGCAGGTTCTCGCCCGACATCAGTGCTTGCCCGCCGAGCCGAGGTGCTCGCAGGCCTCTACGATGCGGGCCGACATGCCTGCCTCGGCCGCCTTGCCCCACGCGCGCGGGTCGTACTGCTTCTTGTTGCCGACCTCCCCGTCGACCTTGAGCACGCCGGCGTAGTTGGCGAGCATCCAGTCGGCGACCGGACGGGTGAAGGCGTACTGGGTGTCGGTGTCGATGTTCATCTTCACGACGCCGTACGACACGGCCTCGGCGATCTCCTCGGCCGAGGAGCCGGAGCCGCCGTGGAAGACGAGGTGGAACGGCTTGTCGTCGGCGGTCTTGAACTCGGTGTGGACCGCGTCCTGCGCCTTCTTGAGCACCTCGGGGCGCAGCTTGACGTTGCCCGGCTTGTAGACGCCGTGGACGTTGCCGAAGGTGAGCGCGGTCATGAAGTAGCCGTTCTCGCCGGTGCCGAGCGCCTTCGCGGTCGCGATCGCGTCCTCGGGGGTCGAGTAGAGCTTGTCGTTGATCTCGTGGGCGACACCGTCCTCCTCGCCGCCGACGACACCGACCTCGATCTCGAGGATGACCTTGGCGGCCTTGCAGAGGTCGAGCAGCTCGCGGGCGATGCTCAGGTTCTCGTCCAGCGGTACCGCGGAGCCGTCCCACATGTGCGACTGGAAGTAGGGCAGTCCGCCCTGCTTGACCCGCTCGGCGGACGCGGCCAGCAGCGGGCGTACGAAGCCGTCCAGCTTGTCCTTCGGGCAGTGGTCGGTGTGCAGCGCGATGTTGACGTCGTAGTTCTTCGCGACTTCCTGGGCGTACGCCGCAAAGGCCAGCGAGCCGGCGACCATGTCCTTGACCGTCGAGCCGGAGAGGTATTCGGCGCCACCGGTCGACACCTGGATGATGCCGTCGCTGCCGGCGTCGGCGAAGCCGCGCAGGGCCGCGTTCAACGTCTGGCTACTGCTCACGTTGATCGCGGGGTAGGCGAAACCGTCGCGCTTGGCGCGGTCGAGCATGTCGGCGTACACGTCAGGTGTTGCGATGGGCATGGTCTCTCCCTTGGTTGGACTGCTGCTGGGCACGAGTCTGCCAGCAGGTGATCCTTGCCACAGGGGTGGTCTCGCGATCGTTCGCCGCTCAGGGCGTGAGGTCGGCGTGCTTGCGCTCCAGCAGTGCGCGCTCGGCGTCGTTGTCGCACAACGAGATCGCCCGGTCGTACTGCTGACGGGCGGCATCGGCCTGGCCGGAACGCTGCAGCAGCTCGGCGCGGACCGCGGACAGCCGGTGGTTGTTCGGGAGTTCGTCGTCCAGGCCCTGCAGGAGGGTGAGCGCGGCCGGCAGGTCACCGGCCTCGGCGACGGCGACCGCGCGGTTGAGACGGACCACGGGT
>JASLFY010000375.1 GCA_030150425.1 Yimella sp.
CTGCTGGGTCACTGCTGGACTCAGGCCTTCGCGGCCGGGGTCTCGCGGCGCTCCTTGATCTTGGCGGCCTTGCCGCGCAGGTCGCGCAGGTAGTACAGCTTCGCGCGACGGACGTCACCGCGGGTGACGACCTCGATCTGGTCGACGACCGGGGTGTGCAGCGGGAAGGTGCGCTCGACACCGACACCGAAGCTCATCTTGCGGACGGTGAAGGTCTCACCGATGCCGCCGCCGTGACGGCGGATGACGACACCCTGGAACACCTGGACACGGGAGCGGGTGCCCTCGATGACCTTGACGTGGACCTTGACGGTGTCACCGGCGCGGAAGTCCGGCAGGTCGGACTTCAGGCTCTTGGCGTCGAGCTCGGAGAACTTGTTCATGACAGAACTTCTTCCTGGTGGCGCCACAGGTCGCCACGATCGAACGGGATCGGGTGCTTCTGCCGGGTTGAGCCGCATGACCGCGAGGGTCACTCCCCCTGTGGCGGGGGCGGGCAGACGCAGGAGTCAAGTTTGCCAGAACGGCGGCTCAGGACGAAATCCGCTTGGTGAGGTCGACGGTGCCCGGATGGGCCCCCTCCCCCGGGCGCACCCGGTAGCCGGCCTTGCGGTAGATCCGCAGGTTCCGCTCGCTGCGCGCACCGGTGTTGAGCCACAGCGTGCGGGCGTCGGCGGGCGCCTGCGCCTCTGCGTACGCGAGCAGTTCACGGCCCAGGCCGCGTCCCTGCAGGTACGGCGCCACCATCAGTCGGCCGATCTGCCAGGTCGACGCGTCGGCAGGATCCCGCCGCCCACGTACGGCCGCCACCAGGCGGCCCTCGCTGCGGAAGACCCAGGTGGCCCAGTCGGCGAGGTCCGCGGCGATCTGCTCGAGACTCTCCTCGCCCGCGCCGAACAGGCCGTACCGCGCGAACTCAGGCGCCCAGCAGGCGCGGGTGAGCACCTGCAGGTCCGGCGCGTCGGCCGGTTCGGCGATCCGACCGTCGAGTTGCGCGAGGCCCTGGGCCGCGGCCGCGGCCGGGAGAAGGTCCGGGCGCCGGGCGGCGGTGCGCTCCAGACGCTGCTGGTGCCTCCACGCCGCGATCCGGCCGTGGTCACCCGACAGCAGCACGTCCGGAACCGCCATCCCGTTCCACTCGGCCGGTTTGGTGTAAACGGGGTACTCGAGCAGCCCGTCCTCGTGGGACTCCTCGACCAGCGACTCGGCGTTGCCGATCACGCCCGGGATCAGTCGGGCGATCGCCTCGACCATCGCCAACACCGCCACCTCGCCGCCGTTGAGGACGTAGTCGCCCAGCGACAGGATGCGTACGTCGTAGTCGCGGCGGGCGTGGTCGTAGACCCGCTCGTCGATCCCCTCGTAGCGACCGCAGGCGAACACCAACCGCTCGCGGCCGGCCAGTTCGCGGGCAATCTGCTGGGTGAACCGCTCGCCACCCGGGCCCGGAACGATCAGCGTGGGACGCGAATCCCCTTCGCCGGCAAGCGAATCCAGCGCCTCGGCCCACGGCTGCGGCTTCATCACCATACCGGCGCCACCGCCGTACGGGGTGTCGTCGACGGTGCGGTGGCGGTCGTGGGTCCAGTCGCGCAGGTCGTGGACGCGCAGGTCGAGCAGTCCGTCGCGGCGCGCCTTGCCGATCAGCGAGAGGTCGAGCGGGGCGAGGTAGTCGGGAAAGATCGAGACGACGTCGAGGCGCACGTCACTCCCCCAGCTCGAGCAGGCCGGGCGGCGGGTCGGCGACGACCTTGCCGGCGTCGAGGTCGACCCCGGGGACGATCTCGGCGACGAACGGCAGGTACGCCGTACGGCCATCGGGCAGCTCGATCTCGAGCAGGTCCTGGGCGGGACGGGCGTGCAGCGCCGTCACGGTGCCGAGCGGCTCACCGGCCGTGTCGACGACCGCCAGACCGACCAGGTCGTCCTCGTAGAAGGCCTCGCCCTCCTCGTCGGCCTCGGCCGCCGCGAACAGGCGGGTGCCGCGCAGACCCTCGGCCGCCGTACGGTCGGTGGCCTCCTCGAACGCCAGCAACTGGATGCCGTTGTGGACGCGCGCGCTGCGCAGCGTGAGCGGTCCGCGGTCCGGCTCCGTCGAGAACACCGCGCCGACCACGAAGCGCTGCTCCGGGGAGTCGGTGTGGACCTGCACGGTGACTTCACCACGCAGGCTGTGCGGCTTGCCGATCCGGGCCACCAAGACGTCGTCCATGGCGGCCATTGTCCACTGCCGACGACGCTTCCACGAAATGCCGGCGACCCCGACGGAATCGTCTGACGTTCAACGACTTTCGGGCCGCCCCACCGAGCCGCCGCGTCGTTAGTCTGACGATCATGTCGACGGAGTCGAAGTTCTCGCCCAGCACCGTCCTGACGCTCCGCAAGGCCGACCTCCGGCTGCGTGCCGCGGGTCGCGACCGCGCCGACGAACGCTACGCCGCCTGCCGCCTGGCGATGGGCGCGATCGTGGACCTCGCCCAGTTCTACGTGGCGTTCTACCGCGACGAGAGCACGATCGTGTTCCCGTACTCGGTCATCAACAACCAGTTCTCCGCGGCCGAGGTGCAGCACTTCGGCCCGCGCGGGCTGTCCGCCTGGATCCGCGCGTCGCGGCGCACGTACCGGTGGTCCGACGACAACGGCGCCCTGATCGTCCACGGCATCACCTCCCCCGAGGAACGGGCGATGCGCGACGCCGTCGTCGTCCCGCTGCTCGAGCCCGGCGCCGACGACCCGATCGGCTTCATGGGGTTCCTCAGCACCGACCCGGAGGCCTTCACCGAGGAGGCGGTCGCCGCCGCGCAGTGGCTGGGCCGTGCGCTGCTGGTGAGCATGCGGCGCGACGAGGCGGAGACCGTCGACCTCGATCTCTACGAGCTCTACCCGGAACTCGACAGCACCGTCGTACGGGGTGAGGACGACGTCGTCCACCACGTCGCCGATCGCCTGGCGCACCTGCAGGAGTTGTTGGACACGGTCGTGCGCAGCGTCGAAGCCGCCGACCTGGACGGGGCGCGGGCCGCTGCGGCCGAGGCCCGCTCGCTCTGCGAGCGCGCGCAGGTCGACACCGCGCAGCTGTTGGTACGACCCGCGGAGCAGGCGCCCGACCCGTTGCAGGACCTCACCGAACGCGAGCGCGAGATCGCCCTGCTGATCTGCTCCGAGAACCTGTCGAACGCCGACATCGCGCGCCGGCTGGTGATCTCGGAGAAGACGGTCAAGGGCCACGTCGGGAACGTGCTGCGCAAGCTCGGCGTGAGCCAGCGGTCGGCGATCAGCTGGGTCGTCGGCGGCGCCTGAGCGCCAGGGCTCGGGCCGGGACCAAGTCCCGGCGTGCGACAGGACGGTCCCGGGACGGTCCCGGTCCCTGCCGTCGGAGGAACGGTCCTTCGTCCCGTAGGCCGCGACACGGTGGACTCCATAGCTTCGGGGTGTCGGAAAAACCAATCCCCGAAAGGACCTCCGATCATGAACACCCTCGCCCGTCGCTCCGCTTCCCTGCTGACCGCTCTGACCCTCTCGACCGGCTTCGCGTTCGGCGCCGCCGACCTGGCCTCCGCCGCGCCGGCGCCGGTCAGCAACCTGCACTCCACCAGCTGCCCGGCCTGGATCCAGCAGGGCCAGACCAGCGGCTGCGTGACCCGACTGCAGAACCTGTTGAACAGCAAGCAGCACGCCGGCCTGGTGGCCGACGGAGTCTTCGGCTCGGCGACGGCGTCCGCGGTCAAGAAGTGGCAGTCGGCCCACGGCCTGGTCGCGGACGGCATCGTCGGGTCGGCCACCAAGAACTCGATCGACCCCGTCGCCACCACCTCGCGCAACGCGCAGATCGTGAACGTCGTCAACCAGCTCATGGCCGGCACCCGCTACCGCTACGCGATGGGCGGTGGGCACGCCGCCACCCCGGGCCCGAGCACCGGGAGCTACAACGCCGCGGGCACCTCTCGCGGGATCGGCCT
>JASLFY010000383.1 GCA_030150425.1 Yimella sp.
CGTGGACGACGATCAGTTCCGGCATCTCGTGCCGGGTGTAGTCCTGCACGCTGCCGGCGGCGACCTGGCGCTCCATCGCCTGGTAGGCACCGATGAGCAGCTGCTGCCCCGTCTGGCCGCGGGCGTAGAACGTACGGGCGACCTGCACACCACCGAACGAACGGTTGTCCAGGAGGCCGCCGTAGTCACGAGCGAACGGGACACCCTGCGCGACGCACTGGTCGATGATGTTCGTCGAGACCTCGGCGAGGCGGTAGACGTTGTCCTCACGGGAGCGGTAGTCGCCGCCCTTGACCGTGTCGTAGAACAGGCGGTACGTCGAGTCGCCGTCGTCGTTGTAGTTCTTGGCGGCGTTGATGCCACCCTGCGCGGCGATCGAGTGGGCGCGGCGCGGGCTGTCCTGGTAGCAGAACGACTTCACGTGGTAGCCGGCCTCACCCATGGTGGCGGCGGCGGACGCGCCGGCCAGGCCGGTGCCCACGATGATGACCGACAGCTTGCGTCGGTTGCTGGGGTTGACCAGCTTGTTGTCGAACTTGGCCTTCGTCCACTTCTGGTCGATCGGCCCCTGCGGCGCCTTGGTGTCGGCGATCGGGTCGCCGAGCCGGTACATGTCGTCGATGAGTTCAGTCATGTCTGTGGATAGCCCTTACTTGATGACGCCGAACAGGATGAACAGCGGCGGCAGCACGAAACCGATCGCGATCACGGCGGCGAGCACCGCGGCGACGGTCTTGACCGCCTTGCGGCGCTCCGGGGTGCCTGTCAGGCCGAGGGTCTGCGAGGCGCTCCAGATGCCGTGGTGCAGGTGCATCGCCAGCGCACCCATCGCGAGCACGTAGATCAGCGTGAGCCACCAGGTGTCGAAGCTGTGCACGATCAGCTGGAACGGGTTCTGGGTGATCGCAGCACCCTGACCGCCGTCACCGACGTTGATCTTCACGATGGTGAACTCGAGCAGGTGCCAGATCAGGAACAGCAGGATCGCGACACCGCCCCAGCGCATCCACTTGCTGGAGATCGAGGCCGCGACGGCCTTCTTGACGGCGTACTTCTGCGGGCGGGCGTGGTTGGCTCGCTTCCACAGCTGCGAGGCGCTGTAGACGTGGGCCACCAGTGCGACCAGCAGGACGATCCGCAGGACCCAGAGCAGGCCGCCGTACGGGAGCATCGGCTCGCCGAAGGTGCGCAGGTGCTCCGCGTAGGTGTTGAACGCGGTCTCGCCGCCGAACGCCTTGAGGTTGCCGTACATGTGCAGCAGGACGAAGGCGACGAAGATCAGGCCACTGCCGGCCATCACCGTCTTGAGGAAGATCGTGCTCCCGGCCTTGCCCGTGCGCTTCGCAGGAAGGGTTTGAGTTGCCACAACCCGCAGCGTATCGCCACGGCATCGCCGAACTCGGGTTAGGCGAACCTATCCACCGAGCGGGAATCGGTGCACCGACTCCCAGACACCCCGGTCGTCCTGCAGGTAGAGGTCGAAGCCGAGCACCCGGAAGGACGCGGTGAACTCAGCCATGTCCTGGAAGGCCGCCTCGAGCCGCTCGTCGGAGACGTTGTGGGCGATCGTGACGTGCGGGTGGTACGGGAAGTCCAACTCCCGCTCGACCGACTCGGCGCGCACCGCGGCCTGCAGTCGTTCGCACTCCGCGATCCCCTGGGCGACCGCGACGAAAACCACCGGCGACACCGGACGGAACGTGCCGGTGCCACGCAGCACCATGGTGAACGGCGGCTGGTCATCGGCCAGCCGCTGCAACTGCCGGACGTAGTCGTCCAGCGACGCCAACCGGACCTCGGTCGGCGGCAGCAACGTGACATGCGGCGGCACCGCGTCGGCCAACGGGTCACCGGCGGCGTGACGGGCCGCGGTGAGCCTCGATCCGTACGGATCCGGGATCGGGATCGAGACGCCGATGGTGCGCATCGTGGTCACCGGGCCGGCAGGAAGCCCACGGCGTCGTAGACCTTCGCCAGGGTCGGGGCCGCGATCTCGCGGGCCCGGGCGGCGCCGGCGGCGAGGATGTCGTCGAGCTGGGCCGGGTCGGCCAGGTACGTCTCGACCTTCTCCTTGAACGGCGCCTGCACCTGGGCGAACAGCTCGGCGACGTCGACCTTGAGGGCGCCGTACTTGTTCTCGCCGGCGTACTTCTCGACCAGGCTGTCGACCGACTCCCCCGAGAACGCGGAGTGGATGCGCAGCAGGTTGGCGATGCCCGGTTTGCCCTCGGGGTCCCACCGCACCTCGTTGTCCAGGTCGGTCACCGCCGACTTGATCTTCTTGGTGTTCGCCTTCGGCTCGTCGAGCATCATCAGGTTGCCGCGCTGGTCCTCGGCCGACTTGCTCATCTTCGAGGTCGGGTCCTGCAGCGACATGACCTTCGCCGTCTCCGACGGAATGTGCGGCTCGGGCACCACGAAGGTGTCGCCGTAGCGGGCGTTGAACCGCTGCGCGAGGTCGCGGCTGAGCTCCAGGTGCTGGCGCTGGTCCTCACCGACCGGCACCCGCTGGGCGTCGTAGAGCAGGATGTCGGCCGCCATCAGCATCGGGTAGGTGAACAGGCCGACGTTGGTGCCCTCGGCGCCGCGCTTGCCCGACTTGTCCTTGAACTGGGTCATCCGCGACGCCTCACCGAAGCCGGTCAGGCAGTTCAGGACCCACGCCAGCTGGGCGTGCTCGGGGACGTGGGACTGCACGAACACCGTCGAGCGCTCCGGATCGATGCCACCGGCGAGGTACTGCGCCGCAGTGACACGGGTGCGCTTGCGCAGATCGGCCGGATCCGGGTTCACGGTCAGGGCGTGCTGGTCGACCACGCAGAAGATCGCGTCGAAGTCGTCCTGCATCTTCACCCAGTTCACCTGTGCGCCGAGGTAGTTCCCGAGGTGCAGGGAGTCGTGGGTGGGCTGCATGCCCGAGAAGATGCGGGGTCGAGCAGAGGTCATGCCGTCATCTTGTCAGGTGGTGCCACACCTGCCCACACGGGTCAGCAGGCGGGGCGGCTCGAGTCGTCCTTGACGATCGTGCAACTGGCGTAATTGTCCTGTGTCGAGGTCTCCCCCGTCACGCTCTGGACATTGAGGGTGAACGTCGAGGAGGAGTCGACTGCCGAGAGGGTGTACTGCGCGGTGAAGGTGTACGTGCCGCTCCGCACCGCCGTGTCGACGGTCGCCGTCCGCGTTGCGGGGTTCCCGAACAGGCCGCCGCCCGCGTGGCCCAGATAGTCGGAGAAAGTTCCACCGTAGGTCTCGGCGGTGAATGCCGCCCTCCCCAGGTTGGCCGTTGCGCTGACGACAGTGCCGACCGGAATGGTGAGGCCCCCGGAGACCACCACGGTGAAGGTCACGCGGACCACCGGCCGGGTCAGATCGCTGCCAGCAGTGCACTGACTCACATATGACACCGCGATGTTGCCCGACGCCGCGTACGCCGGCGCCTCGGCTCCCACCAGCAACGCCGGCGCGACCCAGGCAGCCCCCTTGGCGACCGTGCGCCGGTCGACACCTCGCCCAACCTCCGGTGTACCACCGTCTCCGCTCGTCACGGACAGCGAGAGTAGTAGTTCTCACTCAGAAGGGCTAGGGGCGAGTTCGTCGACGATGGGGACGACGTCCGCGATCGAGTCCACGACCCGGGTCGGCACGAAAGGGAATCTGTCGACACGGTCGCGCGGAGTCGAGCCGCTGAGCACCAGGATCGTGCGCAGGCCGGCCTCCAGACCGCTCACGATGTCAGTGTCGAGCCGGTCGCCGATCATGACCGTGGTCTCGGAGTGGGCCTCGATCCGGTTCAGCGCGCTGCGCATCATCAGCGGGTTCGGTTTGCCGACGTAGTACGGCTCGACGCCGGTCGCCTTGGTGATCAGCGCGGCCACC
>JASLFY010000078.1 GCA_030150425.1 Yimella sp.
GCGGTGCTGATCTCCGACTCGGTGTCGGTGATCAGCTTCTTCGCCTCGGCGCTCTTGCCGAGGGCCTTGCCGATCAGCGTGGTGGAGTCCTGCCAGGACGTCGCCCACGGGGCGCCGGGGTAGCCGACGGTCGGCGCGAGCTGGGTCAGCTTGGCGTAGTCGGCCTTGGTGATGCCGGAGTTGGTGGCCAGGATCAGGTCCGGCTTCAGCGCGGCGATCTTGTCGAACGGAACGCCGTCGGCGTCGCTGCACCGGGTCGGCTCGCTGCCGCCCAGCTTGCTGACCTGCGCGTCGAACCAGTCGGTCGACTTGGCCGCGTTGCCGCCCCAGGTGATCGCCGGGACGCCGACCGGGACCACGCCGAGCGCGGCCGCGACGTCCTGGTCGGACCAGCCGAGCACCACGACGCGTTGCGGCGCCTGCTTGATGGTGGCGGTGCCGAGGGCGGTCTTCACCTGCACCGGGAAGGCGCCGGCGTCGGTCTTGGTGGAGCCTGCGGCCGGTGCGGACGAGCTGTCCGATCCGCCGGTCGGGCCAGTGGAGCAGGCGGTGAGGCCGAGGGCGACGACGGCGAGGGCCGCCGGGGCGAGGCGCTTCATTTCGGGTGGATCTCCTTGATTACCAGTTGTTTTCAGACGCGGGCCTGGCCGCGCGTCCAGAACGACGAGAACATCACCCGACGGCGATCGATCCCGCGGTCGCGCACCAGATGGCGACGTACGCCGGTGGCGAGTTCGTGTTCGCCGCAGATCCAGGCGTAGCCGAGATCGGGCAGGTCCAGCCGACGTACGGCGGCCAGGGCGGCGGATCCCGGCGCCTGCGGTCCGCGGACGACGACGGTCAGGTCGACGCCGGGGCGCCGGGTCGGCAGCGGGCCGACGTGGTCGGCGTCCGGCACCTCGACCACGGCGATCACCGGCTGGTCGGCCGGGCGGGCGTCGAGGATCGCGGCCAGCGCCGGGGCGCCGGTCTCGTCAGCGACCAGCAGCTGCGGTCCGGTGGCGCCGGGGAAGTGCAACGCGTTGTGCTGTCGGAATCCGGCGACGTCGCCGACCTGCACCCGGCAGGCCCACGCCGATCCTGGCCCGGCGTCGCCGTGCAGGACCACGTCGACGTCGGCCTCGCCGGCGTCCGGGCGTACGGCGCGCAGGGTGTACCAGCGCAGTTCCGGGCGCTCCGCCTCCGGTAGCAGGTGGACCGCGCGGCGCAGGTTCGCCTCGAGCGGGTCGGGCATGACCAGGCCGTCGGCGCGCGGGATGAGCAGGCCGAAGAACTCATCGGGGCCGTTGGTGCGGTAGCCGCGGAACTCGTTCGCGTGGAAGGTGATTCGACGCACTGCGGGCGCGACGTCGGTCACCGCGACCACGGTCATCACCCACTGCGCGCCGTGGGCGCGGGTGGGGACCGGTGCGGCGGTCAGGTCTTCAGCCCGTTCGCGTACGGTGGTCATGTCGCTCCTTCGTCGGGTCAGGTAAACCTAACTTAGGATGTACTAAGTCGTCGAACCGGGGGCACTCGGTGGCCGGGCCACCCCGGTCGGGGGAGGCGCACTCGTCGGGTTGCGCTCGGGCTACCTTCAGGGCATGTCAACGCAGTCCGTCCCTGCGACGAGGACCCCTGTGGGAGTGCCGATCGGGGCTGGAGTCGTGTGTGCCCTGGTCGGGTTCACCTCGTCGTTCGCCGTGGTGCTGGGAGGCCTGAGGGCCATGGGCGCCGACGCGATCCAGGCCGCCTCCGGACTGTTGGCCGTCACCTTGACCATGGGCGCGGCCAGTGCCCTGCTCGCACGGCGCTATCGGATGCCGATCACCGTCGCCTGGTCGACCCCTGGAGCGGCGTTGCTGACCACCACGGGTGCGGTGGCCGGTGGGTGGCCCGCGGCGGTCGGCGCATTCCTGGTCTGTGGTGTTCTGCTGCTGCTCACCGGACTGTGGCCGGGACTCGCCGACCTCATCCGGAGGATCCCGACGCCGATCGCGCAGGCAATGTTGGCCGGCGTGCTACTACCGCTGTGCATCGCGCCGGTCACCGCAGTTGCCGCGCATCCGGCGGCTGTGACGCCGGTCCTGCTGACCTGGGTGGCACTTCTGCGGCTGCGTCCTCGATGGGCGGTGCCGGCCGCCTTCCTGATGGCGCTGTCGGTCATCGTCGGAACGCTGGTCCACGATCACACCCTGCCCACCGGGGCGGCGCTGCTGCCGACCCTGACCTGGACCACACCGGACTTCACCCTGGGCGCACTCACCGGGGTGGCCCTGCCGTTGTACATCGTCACGATGGCGTCGCAGAACATCCCCGGCGTCGCGGTCATGGCGACCTTCGGCTACACCGTTCCGTGGCGTCCGGCCCTCGGTGTCACCGGAATCGGCTCGCTGATCGGTGCGCCCTTCGGCGGTCATGCGATCAACCTCGCAGCGATCAGCGCGGCGCTCGCCGCGGGTCCGGACGCCGGGCCGGACAAGGACCGGCGTTGGACCGCCGGTGTCTCGACGGGGATCACGTATCTGGTCCTCGGCGGGTTCAGTGCGGCGCTGACAGCGGCTGTGGTGGCTGCCCCGCACGGCGTAGTCCAAGCCGTGGCCGGAGTGGCGTTGGTCGGTGCGTTCGCCGCGGCTTGCACAGGTGCGATGGGCGACGAGACGAACCGCGTCCCGGCCGCGGTCACCTTCGTGGTCGCTGCGTCGGGAGTCTCGCTGGCAGGGATCGGGTCGGCCTTCTGGGCCCTGTCGGTCGGATTGCTGGTCGCGGCCGTCCTGCGGCCCCGACGGCGGGCGGAATCGGCGGCCTAGCGGGACTCAGCCGTACGGGCGCGGGACGACCTTCCCGGTCCAGGTCAGCTCGTGACTCGTCCCGGCAGCGGTGCAGACCGCCGTGGAAATCGTCACCGTACGGTCGCCCCGCAACGTCCACGAACCGAACGTCCGAGCGGCGTCGAGCTGGGTGCGGGTCGTGTTCTCGCAACCGAGCGCGGCGTCCTCGACGAAGCCGCCTCCTGACGTGCTGACCGACCACGCGTACGGGAACGCCGGACCGTTCGGTCGCACGTACGCCGGGCCCTGCAGTTCGCCGCCGACCGTCAGGCGCCCGCGCAGCAGGGAGATCACCGGACGGAAGACCAGTTGCCTCCCATCGACCGTCACCGACACCTCGGAGGGGCCGATCACCGTTGCGCCCGGAACGCTGAAACCCGTTGTCCCCGAACCGGGTTGCGCCATGCCGGTCATCCCGCCGGCGCCGGACGGCTTCGCGGCGGCGGTGCCGGTCGCGGCCCCGGACACCGCGGCGATCGACCCGCTGGCCGGGTGGTCGCCCGTCTGCTGAGCCAGTCCGACGCCGGCGACGACACAGGCAGCCGCGGCCACCCCGGCGCCCAGCAGCCAGGGCCGCCGGCTGTGTCGGTTCGGGCGACGCAGTTCGGCGAGGAAAGCCTCCTCCTTCTCCGCGGAGGTGGGGGTCGTGTCGACGGCTTCGGCCTTCGCCGCGAGCGCGTCGCGCAGCTGCTTCTCCAAGTCGCTCATCGCGCTGCCATCCGTTCACCGAGGGCGGCGATCGCCCGGCTCGCCTGTGACTTCACCGTTCCCCGGCTGATGCCGAGCGCGTCGGCGATCTGCGCCTCGGACAGGTCGGACCAGTAACGCAGCACGAGCACCTCGCGCTGCCGCGGGGGAAGCGTGTCGAGCGCGGCCAGCACCTCGCGGTGTTCCTCGGCGAGCAGCACCGCGTCGTCGGCCGGGGGAGCGACCTGCGGCTCGGCGACCCGCAGGTGTGCGCGGGCCGTCCGCCGCCGGCGCAGTTGCGAGCGCGACCGGTTGACCACCGCGCGGCGGATGTAGCCGAGCGCGGCTTCGGGGTCACGCAGCGAACCGAGGTTGCGGGCGGTGCCCAGGAAGGCGTCGTGGACCGCGTCCTCCGCGGCCTCGGGGGTGTCGACCAGCAGGCGCGCCATCCGGATCAGCGAGCCGCGGTGGTCGCGGTAGAGGGCGGCGAGGTCGACGGTCGGGGTGGCTGTGCGCTCGCGCATCGTGGTCGGCCGCACCCTCCCCGGTGGTGTCCTCCCGGCAGGAAAGGACGACGTCATGACGGTGGTCATGATCGTACGGACGCGCGGCGCCCGCCGGGGTTGCCTACAGCCAACGCTTGCGACGGAAGACGAACCACATGGTGGTCGAGACGGCCAGCATCAGCAGCAGCGCCACCGGGTAGCCGAACCACCAGTGCAGCTCCGGCATCCGGTCGAAGTTCATGCCGTAGATGCCGGCCACGATCGTGGGCGCGAACAGGATGGCCGCCCAGGAGGAGGCCTTCTTCACCTCGTCGGCCTGGGAGTTGGCGACCTCGGCGAGCCGCTTCATCTCCTCGTTCTGGGTCTGCGCGACCAGCGTCGCGTTCAGGCTGAGGATGTCGGCCAGCGACTGCCGGAAACCGTCGACCCGTTCGCTGACGGAGGTGGCGTGGTCGGACACGTCGCGCAGCGCGCGCAGCAACTCCGAGTCGAGATCGGTGTCGGGGTGCTGCAGGACGGCGAGGATCCCCTGCAGCGGCTTCACCGCGCGTTGGAACTCCATCACCTCCTGCGACAGCTCGTAGATGCGCCGCGAGACGTGCGGGTCGGACTCGAAGACCTGCGTCTCGATCTCGTCGATGTCGTTCTCCAGGCCGTTGACCACCGGCGCGTAACC
>JASLFY010000095.1 GCA_030150425.1 Yimella sp.
CAGCAGGTAGGGCAGCGGCGGGTGCGGCCAGCTCTGCGCGATCTGCAGCACCGACCGGCCGGTCGCGGCCAGCGCGAAGAGGCCGTAGACCGCGACCAGGATGCGGCCGGGCCCGGTGTTGATCGCGCTCCGCCTCTGCTCAGACATGCCCGCTCCACAGCTGCACCAGCCGCACGGTCATGACCAGCAGCCCGAGTCCGGCGACAGCGAGCACGCCTGTGCCCCACCGCGTCTCACGATCGGCGAAGGCCCACACCGCCGCGATCGGCAGCGCGACCACCATGCCGATCAGGTAGGCCACGAAGACGCCCTTGCTCATCCCCGAGGTCGCGTCCGACCAGGTCGCGACGCCGACGACGAGGGTCAGGATCATCAGCAACTCGGTGGCGACCACCAGGAAGAACAGCGGATTGTCGATCGCCCGGCCACGGGCGGTGGTGATCACGGCGTAGCCGGCGAACACCACCAGGAGGGCGACGAGCAGCCAGCAGAGGGTCAGGAACACCGGGCAATCGTACGGGCCGACGCACCGGTCCCCCGTACGGGTGACTTCAGCGAACTCCCAGCCGAGGCGCGCCGAATGCTCGGGTCGGGCGGGCCAGACTCGTTCCGACGACGGTTCCCCGACGAAAGGGTGCGGACACATGGCCGGCAAGGAGATTCTCGGTGCGGTGGGCGCAGCCACCGCCGCGCTCGCGGTGCGCGACCTGGTGCAGAAGAAGCACTCGGTGTTGCGCAACTACCCGGTGGTCGGCCACCTGCGGTATCTGCTGGAGGACATCCGTCCGGAGCTGCAGCAGTACTTCATCGAGCGCAACTGGGACGGTCGCCCGTTCGACCGCGACACCCGCACGATCATCTACGAGCGGGCGAAGGGCACCCGGCAGGAGCAGGCGTTCGGCACCGAGCGCGACGTCAACGAACCCGGCTACGAGTACCTCGTCCACTCGACCGCCCCATTGGAGGCGCCCAAGGACGAACACCGGGTGATGATCGGCGGACCCGACTGCACCAAGCCCTACAGCATGTCGCTGCTGAACGTCTCGGCGATGAGCTTCGGGGCGTTGAGCGCCAACGCGATCCGCGCGCTGAACAAGGGCGCGGCGATGGGCGGGTTCGCCCACGACACCGGCGAGGGCGGGCTGTCGGAGTACCACCGCGAGAACGGCGGCGACCTGGTCTGGGAGGTCGGGTCCGGCTACTTCGGCACCCGTACGAAGGACGGCTCGTTCGACCCGCACGAGTTCGCCGACAAGGCGTCCATCGACCAGGTGAAGTGCGTCTCGCTCAAGCTCAGCCAGGGCGCCAAGCCCGGCGTGGGCGGGGTGTTGCCGGCCGCCAAGGTGACCGAGGAGATCGCGAAGATCCGCGAGGTGCCCAAGGGTGAGAAGTGCGTCAGCCCGGCCGCGCACAGCGCGTTCCACACTCCCGCCGAACTGATCCAGTTCGTGGCCCGGATGCGCGAGCTGTCCGGCGGGAAGCCGGCCGGTTTCAAGCTGTGCGTCGGGTCACGCACCGACGTGCTGGCGATCTGCAAGGCGATCCTCGAGGTCGGGACCGCCCCCGACTTCATCATCGTCGACGGCTCCGAGGGCGGCACCGCGGCCGCACCGCAGGAGTACGAGGACCACGTCGGCATGCCGCTGACGTACGGCCTGATGACGGTCCACAACGCGCTCGTCGGCACCGGTCTGCGCGACCGGATCAAGATCGGCGCGAGCGGCAAGGTCGCGACCGGCAGCGACATCGTCAAGCGGCTCATTCAGGGAGCGGACTACACCAACTCGGCGCGCGCGATGATGATGGCCGTCGGCTGCATCCAGGCACAGATGTGCCACACCGACAAGTGCCCCGTCGGCGTCGCGACGCAGAACCCGCGCCGCGCCCGCGCCCTCGACGTCGGCGACAAGAGCGTGCGGGTCAAGCAGTTCCACGAGGCGACCGTGCAACAGGCCGCGCAGATGATCGCCTCGATGGGATGCACCACGCCCGACCAGCTGACCCCGCACCAGCTGCGGATCAACGTCTCGCACACCGAGAGCCTGTCGTACGCCGAGCGCTTCGAATGGCTGGCACCCGGCGAGCTGCTCGCCGAAGCCCCGCGTACGTGGGCCGCCGATTGGGCGGCCGCCAGCGCCCACGCATTCCGCCCGGACAGCACCCGCTGACTCCCCCTCCACCCCGCTCACCCGTCACCCGAAGGAGACCCGATGTCCGACACCGTTGCCCAACTGCTCGTCAACGCCCTCGGCGGCCACGGCGTCAAGACCGTCTGGGGCGTCGTCGGCGACGCCCTCAACCCGGTCACCGACGCGATCCGCCGCGACGACCGGATCGAGTGGATCGGCGTACGTCACGAGGAGGCCGGCGCGTTCGCCGCCGGCGCCCAGGCCCAGTTGACCGGCGAGCTCGCGGTCTGCATGGGCACCGTCGGGCCGGGGTCGCTGCACCTGCTCAACGGGCTGTACGACGCGAAGAAGTCCCACGCCCCGGTCCTGGCGATCTGCGGGCAGGTGCCGCTGGAGGAACTGGGCAGCAGCTTCTTCCAGGAGGTCGACAACGACGCGGTCTTCCGCGACGTGGCCGTCTACTGCCACACCGTCAGCTCCCCCGCGCAGCTTCCGGCGGTCCTGGAGCAGGCGGTGAACGCGGCCGTCAGCCGGCGCGGCGTCGCCGTCCTGACGGTGCCCGGTGACATCGCCGATGCGGAGCTGCCCAAGGGCACCCGTACGCCGGTGTTCACGCCCGCCCCGGTCGGCCACGCCGCACCGGCCGACCAGGTCGACGCCGCCGCCGCGGCGATCGACGCGGCCGGGAAGGTGACGCTGCTGGTGGGCCACGGCGCGCTCGACGCGCGCGCGGAGGTGCTGGCTCTCGCCGAGCGCCTCAGCGCGCCGATGGTGCTGACCCTCAAGGCGAAGGAACGCCTCGAACAGGACAACCCGTACGAGGTCGGCCAGAGCGGCCTGATCGGCAACAAGGCGGCCGCGAAGGCGCTGCACGACGCCGACCTGCTGGTGTTGGTCGGCACCGACTTCCCCTACCGGGAGTTCCTGCCGCACGGGACGCCGGCGGTGCAGATCGACCTCCGGGCGGACCACATCGGTCGCCGGATCCCGGTGCAGCACAGCATGATCGGCGACTCGGGCCAGACGATCGGCGCGTTGCTGAACCGGCTCGCGCCGAGCGCGAAGGACGACGCGCACCTGCGCGCCTGTCGCTCGACGTACGCGGACTGGCGGGCCGACCAGGAGAAGCTCACCGTGCCGCGGGAGCACTCCGGGTTGATCGGCAAGCTGCGCCAGGTCGTGGAGAACCCGGACGACCGGATCCGGCCCGAGGCGTTGGCCGACGCGATCCACCGGCATGCCGCCGACGACGCGATCTTCACCAGTGACACCGGCATGTCGACCGTCTGGTTGTCGCGGTTCGTGCAGTTGCACGGACGGCGGCGACTGCTCGGGTCGTACAACCTCGGGTCGATGGCGAACGCGATGCCGCAGGCACTGGGGGCGAGCGCCCTGGACCGCACCCGCCAGGTCGTCGCGTTCTGCGGCGACGGCGGCCTGATGATGCTGCTCGGTGACCTGCGGACCGCGGTGAGCTACCGCCTCCCGGTCGTGTTCGTCGTCTTCGACAACGGCCGCCTCGGCATGGTGAAGCTCGAACAGGAGCAGGGCGGTCTGCCGGAGTTCGGCACCGAGCTGGACAACCCCGACATCGCCGCGGTCGCCACCGCGATGGGTCTGACCGCGCAGCGGGTGACCGACCACGACGCGTTGGACGAGGCCGTACGCACCGCATTCGCGACCGCGGCCGAGACCGGGAAACCGTACCTGCTCGACGTCGTCACCAACCCCGACGAGGTGTCGGTGCCGGCACAGGTCGAACTCGGCCAGGCGTGGGGCTTCGCGATCGCGAAGTCGAAGGAGGCGCTGCAGAGCCGCTGACCGGGCGGAACGACGCCGTCGGGCGGGGGCGGGAGAGCGATCTCACCCCGGCCCGACTTTCGCGTAGGTGCCCGCACACGGCAGGCTTGACCCATGACGTACGACCCGCAGACGGATCTCACCAGCGACGAGTTGCAGTCCACCGAAATCCACCGGGTCGGACCGACCCTCCCGATGACCAGCGATCGCGCTGCCGGACCGGTCGCCGCGCCGGCCGACGACGTCGCCGGGTTCGTCGACGCCTTCCTGAAGGAACTCAACTTCGGCCAGGGCGTACTGCTGTCGCGCTCGACGATCAACGACCAGTACCTCGCGCTGGCGCGGACCGTGCGTCAGTACCTCATGGCCGGCTGGTTGGAGACCGGCGCGAAGCGGCGCGAGGGCAACCGCAAGACGATCGGTTACCTGTCGGCGGAATACCTGCTGGGTCGTCAGCTGAGCAACGCACTGCTGGCCACCAACCTGCAGAACGTCGCGGAGCAGGCGATGGCCGCGTGCGGCATCGACATCGCGCAGCTGCGCGCGCAGGAGGTCGAGCCGGGTCTGGGCAACGGTGGCCTCGGCCGCCTGGCCGCCTGCTTCGTCGACTCGCTCGCCACCATGGACGTGCCGTGCATCGGCTACGGCATCCGCTACGAGTACGGCATCTTCCGCCAGACGTTCGAGAACGACCGCCAGGTCGAGGTGCCCGACAGCTGGCTGTCGCTGGGCAGCCCGTGGGAGTTCCCCCACCCGGAGCGGCAGGTCCGCGTCGGGTTCGGCGGCCACACCGAGACCTACACCGACGAGCAGGGCCGCACCCGCAGCAAGTGGGTGGCCGGCTGGAACGTGCTCGGCATCCCCTACCACCACATGGTTCCCGGCTTCCGCAACGGCACCGTGAACACGCTGCGCCTGTGGAGCGCGAAGGCGACCCAGGCGTTCGACCTGCAGATCTTCAACTCCGGCGACTACGAGGACGCCGTCCGCGCGCAGACGTTCGCCGAGAACATCTCCAAGGTCCTCTACCCCGAGGACTCCACCCCGCAGGGCAAGGAGCTGCGGCTGCAGCAGCAGTACTTCTTCGTCGCCTGTTCGCTGCACGACTTCATCTCGAACACGCTGCCCAAGGACTTCGACCTGCACCGGCTGCCGGAGCGGATCATCTTCCAGCTCAACGACACCCACCCGGTGATCGCGATCCCCGAGCTGATGCGGATCCTGGTCGACCTCAAGGGCTTCGACTGGGACGAGGCGTGGGACATCACCCGGCAGTGCTTCGCCTACACCTGCCACACCTTGCTTCCCGAGGCGCTGGAGGTCTGGCCGGTGGAGCTGCTGGGGCGGCTGCTGCCCCGCCACCTGGAGATCATCTACCGGATCAACGAGCAGTTCCTGGAGGAGGTGCGTGCGGCCTTCCCCGGCGACGAGATGCGGGTGCGCCGGATGTCGATCATCGCCGAGCACCCGCAGCGTTCGGTGCGGATGGCCTACCTGGCCACCATCGGCAGCTCCAAGGTCAACGGAGTCGCCGAACTGCACTCGCAGTTGCTGCGCGACAAGGTGCTGCCGGACTTCTTCGACTACGAGCCGGAGAAGTTCACCAACGTCACCAACGGCATCACCCCGCGCCGGTTCGTGAACCTGGCCAACCGCCGCCTGTCGACGCTGATCACCGACACCATCGGCACCGGCTGGGTCACCGATCTGGACCGGCTGCGAGATCTCGAGCCGTACGCCGACGACGCCGGCTTCCGCGGCAGTTCGAGACAGTCACGTACCCGCAGCACGTTGAACAGACGTTCCTTGTTCGCCTGCTTCACCGCCGCGAACTCGGCGCG
>JASLFY010000159.1 GCA_030150425.1 Yimella sp.
GGTGGGTCGATCGACACCGAAGCGGCGGCGAAGCACGCCAGCCTGCAGGGCTACCTCACCGTGTGGACGATCTGCGGCGCCACCGCGCTGGCCGCAGCGGTGGTGCTACTCCTCACCCGGCAGCGGGTCGACGACCGCGGCTAGGCCGCCCATCTCGTGGCGGCGGTCGTACTCCCGGCCGAGGTAGGCGCCCCAGAGCACGATCGTGCTGAACGCGACGAGGATCGTCGACAGGATGAACGCCGCCCCGACCAGGCCGTAGTCGGCCACCTGTTGGGTGACCTGAGCCGGCGCCATCACCTGAGTGAGGACGATCAGCACGACCGTCCCGAGGCCGATGAGGAGCGCGCCGGGCAGCAACGCGCGCGGCGCGACCCGGCCGCCGAGCAGGACGTGCTGGGTCCACCAGTAGTAGCCGAACGCGCCGATTCCCGTGGCCGCCGCTTCCAGACCGACCTCCACCGGAGTCGCGAGCGTCCAGGTGTGCGTCGCCTCGTTCACCCAGAGACCGACACCGAACAGGACGGTGGTCGCGACCGCCCACAAGAGATGCCGCCACCACGCCGTCCACGGCGCGTGGGTCAGGTCCCAGATGCGTTCGAAGGTGCGCTGCATCGTGGCCGAGACACCGGTCGCGAAGAAGAAGGCGACCACGAAGCCGACCAGGAACGATCCGACGCTCTCGTGGCTGCGGGCCCGGAAGAGCGCGAGCAGTTCGTGTTCCGCGTCCCCGCGCAGCCCCATCGTGTCGGACAGCAGATGGCCGACGTCGCCGAATCCCCACCGCCGCGACAGCGCCGACATCGCCACCAGGAACGGTGCGGCGCAGAGGACGTGCTGCGCCGCGAGGGCGAGCGAGTGCACACCCAGCTCGAGGCGGACGGCCCGGCCGTGGATCCGACCCGCGGTGGAATTCTCGATGCGTCGGCCGTACGTGGCGAGGCGGGCGGACAGCGGAGGCACCGCCCCAGTGTGCCGGGTGCGGCCGTGAACCTCCCGTGTTGACACAATGCAGCCCATGAGCGAGCGCCCGTCCGGGTGGTACCCGGACCCGAACGACGAGACCCTGCTGCGGTACTGGGACGGCATCCTGTGGACCGACCGCACGATGCCGCGGATCAAGCCGGGTCTGGAGCGCTCGACCATCTCCACCCCGCCGCAGCTGCAGCAGCCGCCGTACGGCCAGCAGCCGCAACCGCCGTACGGGCAGGGCCCGCAGCAACCGCCGTACGGCGGACCGCAGCGCCCGCAACAGCCGTACGGACCCCCGTACGGACCGGCGAAGCCGATCGCCCGCACCCCGGACGGTCAGGAGTTGTCCGGCTGGTGGCGCCGCGTCCTCGCGCTGGTCATCGACGGGTTCCTCTGCACGCTCGTCGCGATCCCGCTCAGCTGGCACTGGCTCGGGCCGTGGCTGCACGACTACGCCGACTGGTTCTCGGCGGCGATGAAGGCGGCCGAGAAGGGTCAGTCCCGACCGGACTTCCCGCAGACGCTCGCCGAGCAGTTCCCCTGGCAGTTCGCCCTGGTCACCGCCGCCGTCTCCGTCGCGTACGAGACCGTCCTTACGGCCGCGACGGGTCGCACGCTCGGCAAGCTGATCACCGGGATCCGGGTGCGCCGTGCGGCCTCGGACCGTCGTCCGTCGCTGGGTGCCGCGCTCTACCGGACCCTCATCAAGAACGTGAACTCGCTGACCAGCGCGGTGCCGTTCCTCGGGCTGCTCGGGGTCATGTTCCAGCTCCTGGACTACCTGCGCCCGTTGTCCGACGTGCAGCGGCGGTCGTTCCACGACCAGTGGGCCGGCACCTACGTGGTGCGCAGCAAGCAGAAGTCCTGAGGTCAGTCCCGCGCCGGCAGCACCCGCCCGCGCACCTCGCCGAGACCGATCCGGCCGCCTGAGGCGCTCGGCGCGGTGGCGCGCAGCACCACCTCGTCACCGTCGGCGAGGAAGGAACGGGTCGATCCGTCCGGCAGCTCGATCGGCTGCTGACCGCTCCACGACAGCTCCAGCAGCGACCCGCGCTGGTCGCGCTCGGCGCCGCTGACCGTGCCCGAGGCGAACAGGTCGCCGGTGCGCAGCCGGGCGCCGTTCACCGTCAGGTGGGCGAGCATCTGCGCGGGGGACCAGTACATCCCGGCGTACGGCGGCCGGCTGATCACCGTCCCGTTCAGCTCCACCTCGATCGCCAGGTCGAGCCCCCAGAGTTCGGGACCGGAGAGGTAGTCCAGCGGCGCCGGATCCTGGTGCGGCAGAGGGATTCTGGCGGATTCGAGTGCGTCGAGCGGAGTGATCCATCCGGCCAGCGACGAGGCGAAGGACTTGCCGAGGAACGGCCCGAGCGGGACGTACTCCCACGCCTGGAGGTCGCGCGCGGACCAGTCGTTGAACAGGGCGACGCCGAAGAGGTGGTCGTCGGCCTCGCCGACGGCCACGCGGTCGCCGAGGCCGGTGCCGCCGCCGACCACGAACCCGACCTCGGCCTCGATGTCGAGCCGAGCGCTCGGGCCGTACGTCGGTGCCGGGTCGGCGGGCGCCTTGCGCTGCCCGCACGGCCGGGTGACGTCGGTGCCGCTGACCACGATCGTCCCGCCCCGGCCGTGGTAGCCGATCGGGAGGTGCTTCCAGTTGGGGGTGAGGGCGTCGCCGTCCGGCCGGAAGATGCGGCCGACGTTGGTGGCGTGGTCCTCGCTGGCGTAGAAGTCGACGTAGTCGGCCACCTCGACCGGCAGATGGAGGGTCAGCTCGGCGAGCGCGTGCAGGTAGGGCAGCGCCGCCGCCGGATGGTCGCGCAGGGTGGCCTGCAACCAGACCCGCGCCGCGCGCCAGGAGTCGCGGCCGCCGTCGATGAATGCGTTCAGCGTGGGCTGCTCGAACTGCTCGCGCCAGCGTCCGCCGCCGGCATGGGCGGCCAGACCGGCGAGGTCGATCGCGTGGTCGCCGATCCGCGCCACGACGTGGGGCGCGTGGCCCGTCTTCGTGGCGACGCCGTACGGCAGGTTGTCGAGGCCGAAGAGTTCCGTCGTCGGCAGCGCGGACGTTGACATGGGCGCCACGCTACACAATGCTCGATGGGTAATTCGTACGCCAATGTCCGAAAACCGGACTATGCAGAACTGTCAGGAGTGCCGTCGTGGCCCACTACCGCGCGCAGGGCTACATCCCGCCCAAGCGCCACACGCAACACCGCGCCGCCGACGGCACCCTCCACTTCGAGGAGCTGATGGGGGAGGAAGGCTTCTCCTCCGACTCCTCGCTTCTCTACCACCGCTCGATCCCGTCGGCGATCAGCGACGCCCGCGACTGGGATCTGTCCGACGCGCTGCGCACCACCCCGAACCAACCGTTGCTGCCGCGCCACCTGAAGCTGCACGATCTCTTCGGCTCCACATCGGCGGAGGTCGCCGACATCGACGCCGTCACCGGTCGGCGGCTGGTGCTCGGCAACGGCGACGTGCGGATCTCCTACGTCGTCGCCGGTGCGGTGAGCCCCTGGTACCGCAACGGCATCGGCGACGAATGTGTCTACGTCGAGCGCGGCGGCGCCCGCGTCGAGACGGTCTTCGGCGCCTTCGACGTCGCGCAGGGCGACTACCTCGTGATCCCGCGTGCCACCACGCACCGCTGGTTGCCGCTGGTCGACGGCGACGAGGGCTTCGTCGAGCCGCTGCGGGCGTACGCCATCGAGGGCAACTCCCACATCGCGCCGCCGAAGCGCTACCTGTCGCGCTACGGCCAACTGCTCGAGCACGCGCCGTACTGCGAGCGCGACCTGCGCGGCCCGCAGGGCCCGCTGCTGGCGGAGGACATCGGCGCCTCCGCCGACGGGTCGACCGAGGTCTACCTCAAGCACCGCGACTCCACCGGGATCGTCGGCACGATCTACACCTACCCGTTCCACCCGCTCGACGTCGTGGGCTGGGACGGCTGCCTCTACCCGTACGCGTTCAACGTCGCCGACTTCGAACCGATCACCGGTCGGGTGCACCAGCCGCCGCCGGTCCACCAGGTCTTCGAGGGGCAGAACTTCGTGATCTGCAATTTCGTGCCGCGCAAGGTCGACTACCACCCGCTGTCGATCCCGGTGCCCTACTACCACTCGAACGTCGACAGCGACGAGGTCATGTTCTACGTCGACGGCGACTACGAGGCGCGCAAGGGGTCCGGCATCGGCAAGGGCTCCATCTCCCTGCACCCCGGCGGTCACGCGCACGGCCCGCAGCCGGGGGCGTACGAGAAGTCGATCGGGGTCCACGAGTTCGACGAACTCGCGGTCATGGTCGACACCTTCCGGCCGCTCGAGCTGGGCGAGGCGGGGCGCGCGGTCGACGACGGCAAGTACGCCTGGAGCTGGGTCGGCGGTCGCTCGAACGGGTGAGCGTCGCGCGGTCGGTGACGGGCGCGTGAACAGTTCGGATCCGTTCGCGGGGCGGGGCCCCGAGACGGTGCGGAGTCGGTAACGTCGACCCGCCCCTCCTCTCACCCCCTGGAGAAACATGTCCATCACACCCGAAACCTCCCGCCGGCAGATGCTCGGCATGGCGTTCGTCGGCGGCGCCGCCCTGTTCACCGCGGGCGCCGGCGCCGCCGAGGCGTCGCCCGAGAAGTCGGTCCGGTTGACCGTGCTCGGCACGACCGATCTGCACGGCAACGTCTTCAACTGGGACTACTTCAAGAACGCCGAGTACGACGACAAGGCCGGCAATGACATCGGCGCCGCGAAGTGCGCCTCGCTGATCAAGGCGATGCGCGCCGAGCGCGG
>JASLFY010000170.1 GCA_030150425.1 Yimella sp.
GGTGGTGAACACCACGACCTTGCGGTGGCCGGCGTCGTACGCGTCCCGCAGCGTGTCGACCAGGAACGGGTCGGAGTTGCGGTTGCCCCACAGCACCGGGGTCGCGATGCCGCGCCGACGCAGCTCGGCGCGCAGCGCCGCATGCAGGTCGCGGCACTGGTCGTTGATCGGGCTCCGGCCGCCGAATCCGTAGTAGTGCTCGGCGACCTCCTCGAGTCGCTCGTCCGGGATCCCCCGACCACCGGTCACCCGCCGCAGGAACGGCATGACCTCCTCAGGGGCCTCCGGTCCGCCGAACGACAGCAGGACGATCGCGTCGTACGGCTCGAGTCGAGCGGTCTGGTCCGGGCCCGGTTCGGGCTGCGCGTCGTAGGCGGGCTCGGTCGGCTCCTGCGGGTCGGCAGGATCGGCGATGGGGGAACTCATGCCCCCATTGTGGACCGCCGACGGAACCCGTCGGACCGACCCCCGGCACGCCGCCGATCCTCACCGGAGTTGTCAGGTCGGCATGGCAGAGTTGGCCCGGAAATTCTTTGCTGGGAGGCATTGCACATGCGCGACTTGCGTTTCGTCGGTCTGTCCGAGGACGGCACCCACCTGCTGCTGCTGGACGAGGACGAACAACAGCACCGGCTGGTCATCGACGACGCCCTGCGAGCCGGCGTACGTGGGACCGGCGGGGCGACCGCCGTACGCGCGACGTCCGGCGCTGCCGCACCGTCGACCTCCGCTCCCGCCGACCCGGACCGACCGGTCGCGCGTCCGCGCGACGTGCAGGCGTTCCTGCGCTCCGGCATGACGATCGCCGAGGTCGCCGAGCGCAGCGGCTGGACGGTCGAGAAGGTCGGCCTGTTCGAGCCCCCGATCCGCGCCGAGCGTGACCACGTCGCGTTCACCGCCCAGAACCTGACCATCCCCTCCCGCGGTTCGTCGGCGACGACCGTCGGTGACCGGGTGAACGAGCGCCTCGAGCAGCGCGGCGTGATCCTCGCCGACGTCACCTGGGACGCCTACCGCACCGAGCGCGGTTGGACGGTCGTCTGCCGCTTCCCGGCCGGCGGTCGCCCGCGGGTCGCCACCTGGCGGTTCGACGGCCCGACCCGCAGCGTCCACCCGACCGACGACGAGGCCCGCTGGCTCAGCGAGGACGACGCCCCGACCGTCGACGCCCCGGTGCCGACCGGGCTGCGCGCCGCGAGCCCCGAGGTCTACGACGTGATCGCCGAGGGCGGCCTGGACAGCAAGGCCCGGCCGCGCAAGGAGCCGGTGCGCCCCGGCCGCATCCCGCACGCCACGGTCACCGAGCCCGAGCCGTCGACCGACCACCCGTCGGACGACGCCGCCGCGACCGACGACGAAGGAACCGACGGATCGAAGTCCGGTGCTCCGGTCGACCTGGTGTCGGTGATGCGCGAGCGTTCCCGCCGCCGTCGTACGGCCCCGCGCAAGAAGCCCGCTGCCGGTGCGAGCGCGGACTCCGATGCCTCTGACGCGACCGACGCCGACTCTTCGGCGGACGAGGCGAAGGACGCCGGCAAGGACTCGAAGGACGCCCGCAAGGAAGCCCCCGAACCGAAGCCGACGGTCGACGACCTGGGCCACGACCCGGTGACCGGCACCGCCGACCTCTTCGGGCTGCGCGAGGTCGAGTACCGGCGCGAGGGCGGCGACGCCGCTCCCGCCGATAAGGCCGTCGAGAAGAGCGCGGACGAGGTTGCGGACGAGCCCGCCGAGCCGGCGTCGGCCGACGAGCCCGCCGAGGACACTGTCGACGAGAAGGCCGACGAGACCCCGTGCGACGACACCGCCGAGCCGGAATCGGACGACCGCCCGAGCGACGCCGACCGCGACGAGAGCGCGAACGACGACAGCGTTCCGGAGCGGCCGAGCCAGGCGCGCAAGGGTCGCCCGAGCGTGCCCAGCTGGGACGACATCATGTTCGGAAAGCGCCCGCGTTCCTGACGCGCGTCCTCACCCTGGACCGCTGACCGCGGTCGGTGCTCAGCGCCGGCCGCGCAGCACGTCCGAACGGCGGATGCCGACGGTCGGGCTGTCGTGCCGGGGGTCGTACGGCCCCTGCGGCGTCGAGCGGACGGTGCGTCCGGTGTGCCACCACAGCACGAGCGCGGCCCAGATGACCAGCACCACGGCCGCGAGGTACATGCCGACCCAGTCGACCGTCGGGATGGCGACGGCGACGATGCCACCGATCACCCAGGACAACTGCAGCAAGGTCTCGGAGCGGCCGAAGACGCTGGTGCGCAGATGCTCCGGCACCCGGTCCTGGATCAACGAGTCGAGCGCGAGCTTGCCCAACTGCTGCCCGACTCCGGCCACCAGGCCGACCAGGATCGCGGTCCACAGGGTGAAGTCGATGGCGGCGAACACCACCGCGGCGGCGTCGAGCACCAGCGTGACCAGCACGATCACCCGCGGGGACGCGACCTTCAGCAGCGACCCCATGACGGTGCCCAGCGCGTTGCCGGCACCGGCCGCGCCGATGACCAGCGCGAGCAACTGGGTCTGCTTGTGTTCCCACCCCGGGAACGGCTCGGCGCGCATCAGGAACGCCATGAACAGGGTCAGGAAGCCGGAGAGCCAGCGCAGTCCGGCGTTGGCGCGCAGCGCGGAGATGACGTCGCCGGGGAGCGGGAACTTGGCCCGCCTCCGTCCCGGTTGGGTCTTCTCCCCCACGCTGGAGTCGACCCGCGGCGGCAACAGGATCGCCAGCACGGTGCCGATCGTGAACAGCAGGAACGCCACGCGCAGCGCCCACTCGGACCCGCCGAACTTCGCGGCGCCGCCGGCCAGGCCGCCGGCGACCGCGGCACCGACCACACCGGCCAGCGACAGCCGACTGTTGGCCTTCACCAACGTCATGCCGTCGGGCAACAGGCGTGGGGCGGCCGCGGATCTGCTGACCAGATAGGCCTTCGAGCCGACCAGCACCAGCATCGCCACCGGGAACAACAACGGCGAGTTGCTCGCGACGGCGCCGGCCAGAACCCAGCAGAGGAAGGCGCGCAGCGCGAGGGTGCCGCCGATCGCCCACCGGCGGCCGTGGCGGAGCCGGTCCAGCAGCGGTCCGACCAACGGCGCGACGATCGCGAACGGCAGCATGGTCAGCAGCAGGAAGAGCAGCGTCTGGGTGCGCGCCTTATCCCCCGGTGCGGCGAAGAAGACGGTTCCGGCCAGTCCGATGGTGACGGCGGCGTCACCCGCCGAACTGAACGCGTGGACCTCGATCAGCCGGGACAGTCCGGTCTCGCCGGCGCCCTGCGCCCGAGCGGCCCGTCGTGCGGCACGGACCGTACCGCCGCCGGCCTTACCGGCCACCTTCGCGACGGCGCCGGCGCCGCGCAGGACCGAGCGCCCGGCGCGGTGCGGCGGCTGATGCTGCCCGGCCGGGCCGCGCTGATGGGAGCCGCCGTACGAATCCTTGTCGTACGGCCCACGGTCGTACGAGCGCCCGTCACCGGGGCGACCGCCACGCGGCAATGGCGCGGTCGGACGGGGTTCGCCGTCCCGGCCATCGCTCATCGTCACCGCCCGCCCTTCGTCGCGTCGTCCCGGTCCATCATGCCCCGCCGGGGTGTCAGTCGGAGCTCGATCGCGACGCAGTCGCGTCCGGCAGCGGGCAGAGGTCCAGGTCGAACGGGAGCACGTCGGCCGAGCCGGACTGGCGACGGGCCGCGGCCGAGGTCATCCGGCGCATGTAGTGACGGCGGCAGAGCACTTCGTACTCGACCGCGTGGCCGCCGCCGGCCACGTCACCGACGACGACCTGCTCCCCCTCGATCACCATGTGGCCGCCGACGACGCGCGCGTTGTGGGTGGCGCGGCGCCCGCACCAGCACAGCGCCTCGACCTGCGGCACCTGGATCCGGTCGGCCAGCTCGATCAGCCGGCGCGAGCCCGGGAACAACTGGGTGCGGAAGTCGGCGGTGATACCGAACGCGAAGACGTCGATCTCGCACTCGTCGACCACGCGGGCGAGCTGCTCGACCTGCTCGGCGGAGTAGAACTGGGCCTCGTCGCAGATGACGTAGTGGATGACCCGGCCGTGGGCGGTCTGTTCGATGACCAGTTCCCAGAAGTCGAGCTGGTCGGTCACCTCGATCGCCTCGCGCGACAGCCCCAGCCGGGAGCTGATCATCGCGGAGCCGGCGCGGTCGTTCTTGGTGAACACGAGGCCTT
The DNA here is from genome assembly GCA_030150425.1 of Yimella sp. Lineage (GTDB taxonomy): Bacteria > Actinomycetota > Actinomycetes > Actinomycetales > Dermatophilaceae > Yimella. The sequence goes on from JASLFY010000170.1 coordinate 4,198, forward strand.
CGCGCCCGCGGGCCCGGTGGTTGTGTTCCATCTGCAGCGCGAGCGTGGACTTGCCGCAGTCCATGGTGCCGGAGAAGAAGACGAGTTCAGCCACGAGGCACGACCTTAAAGGTTCGCCACGCGCAACAGCGGGACGGTCTGTTCCGCCGGCGTGAGGGACCCGTGTTGTCCCAACAGACGGGCCGCCGACGGCGGCATGACCCGGCTGTCCCAGAACCCGTACGGCCCGTCGACGGCGACGATCACGTCGCCCAACCGGGCGCGTACGTCGTCCCGGACGGGTCCGAACCACCCGGCGGCCACGGCGGTGTCGACCGGCACGACCCAGCCCCGGTCGCCGACGCGTTCGGTCCACGCCGCCAGCACGTCGGCGGCGGCGGCGGCGTCGCGGCAGTACAGCTGCAGGCTGCGCATCTCGCCGCCGACCACGTCGACGCCCGCGGCGAGGTCGGGGTCGGTGCCGATGTCGACCCGGTTCTCGAAGGGCACGTCGACCATCCCGTGGTCGGCGGTGACCGTCATCGTCGCGCCTCGCGGCAGACCGTTGGCCAGGCGGCGCAGCTCGCCGTCGATCGCCTCGAGCTCGTCGCACCATTCCCAGGACTCGCACCCGTGCTCGTGGCCGACCCGGTCGAGGTTCCCCCAGTAGAGGTAGACCAGGTTCCGGCCCCGGCGGCGCAGCAGGTCGAGGGTCAGGTCGACGCGGCGCCCCAGTGCGGCGTCGGTGGCGAAACCGGCACCGCGCAGCGCCGCGGTGGTGAGGCCGGACCCGTCGAAGTAGTCGTTGGCGACCATCGTGACGTTCACGCCGTCGGCCGAGCAGCGTTCGAAGACAGTGGGATTCGGCTGCCAGTCGCGCGGGTCGGGCCCGTTCTCCCAGGAGAGTTCGTTGAACAGTCGACCGCTGCGCGGGTCGCGCACCTGGTAGCCGACGAGGCCGTGGGCGCCCGGCGGCAGGCCTGTGCCGAACGACCCCATGCTGGTGGCGGTGGTGGCCGGGAAGCCGGCGCTCACCGCCGCACCGTCGGCCAGCAGCGACCGCAGGAAGGGTGCGTATCCGGAGCGGCGGCGCAGCAGCGTCTCCCCCAGCCCGTCGACCAGGACGACGACCGCGCCGCGCGCGGGCTCCTCCGCCGTCCCGAAGCCGGAGACCCCGAGGGTGGACGCGACCTGGGGCAGCACTCCGGACAGCCCGGTCGGGCCGTACGTCGGTGCGGCGGGCAGTTGCAGAGTCATGCGGTGGCGCGGACGGCCGGTCAGCGACCGATGGCGGCGGACAGATCGGCCGCGAAACGCAGCGCGTTCTGCAGCACCGTCTCACCGTCGGCGTCGGCGCTGATCCGCAACGAGATGTCGTCGGCCGACACCGTTCCCTCGAAACCGTGGTCGGCCTCGCAGTCCGGGTCGGCGCAGGCGGCCGGCAGCAGGTCGACCCGGCTGACGGTGCCCCAGCCGATGGTCACGGTGATCTCGCGGCCGAGCGAACCCTCACGGTAGGTCTCCGGTTCGTGCACGACGTGGGTCAGCATGACCCCTCGTACGGCCGACAGCGGCACGGTCTCGGTCGTCGCCGTGGCGACGTTGCGGTCGAGCACCGGCGCGTCGAGCGACGGCGAGTGGTCGTCGGCGTGGGCGATGACCAGACGGTTGCCGTTGATCACCAGCACGGTGATGTGGCGCCGCACGGTGTCGGTGTCGATCGTCGTCTCGGCGTGGACCAGGTGGGAGGTGATCGGCTGGTCCCCGACCGCTGCCCGCAACACGTCGGCGACCAGCGCCGGGTAGTAGCCGGCCTGCTCGATGTCCTGCAGCAGGGAGTCCGGCAGAGTCACACCGGTCACGGACGAGTTCGAAGCCATACCCACCATTGTCGCACTCAGCCCGAGGTGAGCGAGCGCCGTCCGCTGTCGCTGCGGGCCGTCGGCGGCGCGAGCACGATCCGGGCGCCGAGGATCTCGGCCCCGGCGGCGTGGGTGTTCACCGGGTTCAGTTCGAGGTCGTAGACCTGCGGATGGTTGTTGGCCAGCACCGAGACGCGCGCGACCACGTCGCGCAGGGCGTCGCGGTCGATCGGCGCGCGGCCCGAGTGTCCGCGCAGGATCGGCGCGGCCCGGACCGAGTCGATCAGGTCGTCGACGTCGTTCTCGGTGAACGGCGGGATGCGGTAGCCGAAGTCGTCCATGATCTCGGTCGGCACCCCGCCGAGGCTGAACCGGACGACGGGGCCGAACAGGGTGTCCTCGCCCGAGGCGACGACGCACGCGATGCCGGGCTCGACCATCCGCTGCACCACGAACCGGTTCGCCCCGACCGGCGCGAGGCGCGCATCGAGGACCTCGTACGCCGACCGGACCTCCGCTGCGTTGCTGAGGTCGGCCCGCACCGAGGAGACCGGCTGCAGCCGGGCCAGGGACGAGGTCGACTTCACCACGACCGGGTATCCGATGCTTTCGGCGATCTCCGCGGCCTGCTGCGCCGACGTCGCCGGGTGGGCCGGCAACAGGTCGATCCCGTACGCCGCCAGGAGCGCCGCGGTCTCGGTGGCGTCCAGTTCGCGGCCGTCGGGCGACTCCTCGAGCACGGTCTGGATGATCGCGCTCGCGCGGTCGTCGTCGATGCCCTCGGGGAGCACCATCGCGTCGCTCTGCCGTGCCCGCCACTGGCCGTACCGGGTCGCGGCGGCCAGGGCGCGTACGGCGTCCTCCGGCATCGCGTACGACGGCACGACCTCGCGCCGCCCGTCGGCGGTGCGCCCGCCGGCGAGCGCCGCCGAAACACCTCGGATACCGAGGAACGTTGTCACGCACGGCTTTTCGTACTCGGCCGCGACGAAACCGAGGGCCGCGGCGATGTCGTTGCCGGCGCTCGCGCGTGGCGGGATGTACGCCGTGACCACCGAGTCGACCTGCGGGTCCTCGAAGGCGGCGCGTACGGCCGCCCCGAAGGTGGCGGCGTCGGCGTCGGCCGGCAGGTTCACCGGTCCGTGGACCACCTGCAGACCCCAGGCGACGCACGCGTCGGCGGCCAGCGCACCGAGCGCGTCGGAGTTGCCGACGACGGCGACCCGCTCCCCCTGCGGGATCGGCTGGTGCACCACGAGCTGGGCGATGTCGAACATCTGGTGGACGTTCTCGACGCGGATGACACCGGCCTGGCGAAGCATCGAACGGAAGGCCTTCGGCGCGATCCGCGTGGGGCGGACCTGGTGGCCGGGCGGCGTACCGTACTGGGACACACCGGATTTCACGACGATGACCGGCTTCTTCGCCGACAGCCGGCGGGCGATCCGGTTGAACTTGCGC
>JASLFY010000166.1 GCA_030150425.1 Yimella sp.
GAACGAGGCCGTGGCCGGCACCGGCAAGGGGACGTTGACCCTGATCGGCATCTTCCTGCTGGTCGCCGCCTGCGGTAAGTCCGCGCAGTTCCCGCTGCAGTCCTGGCTGGGTGACGCGATGGCCGGCCCGACCCCGGTGTCGGCGCTGATCCACGCGGCGACCATGGTCACCGCGGGCGTCTACCTGATCGTGCGCAGCAATGTCATCTACGACGCCACCCCCGACGCCCGCCTCGCGGTGTGCATCGTCGGTGCGATCACGCTGATGTTCGGTGCGATCGTCGGTTGCGCCAAGGACGACCTGAAGAAGGCGCTGGCCGCCTCGACGATGAGCCAGATCGGTTACATGATCCTGGCCGCGGGTCTCGGCCCGGTCGGTTACGCCTTCGCGATCTTCCACCTGGTCACCCACGGCTTCTTCAAGGCCGGCATGTTCCTCGGTGCCGGTTCGGTGATGCACGGGATGAACGACCAGGTGAACATGCGCCGCTTCGGTGGCCTGTCGACCGTCATGAAGATCACCTGGGTGACCTTCGGTCTCGGCTGGCTGGCGATCATCGGCGTGCCGGGTCTGTCCGGTTTCTGGTCCAAGGACAAGATCATCGAGGCCGCCTTCATCGGTGAGGGTTGGCGTCCGTGGGTCTTCGGTGGCGCGGCCCTGCTGTGCGCCGGGATCACCGCCTTCTACATGTCCCGCATGTTCTTCATGACCTTCCACGGCAAGCGTCGCTGGACCGACGACGTACACCCGCACGAGTCGCCGCTGACCATGACCGTGCCGATGATGATCCTGGCGATCGGTTCGGCGCTGCTCGGTCTCGCGCTGACCGTGCTGGACTTCCCGCACTGGCTCGCGCCGGTCGTCGGGGAGCACCCGGAAGGGGAGCACCCGGTCATCGCCGTGCCCGTCCTGATGGTTCTGACGCTGCTGTTCGTCGCCGCCGGAATCGGTCTGGCCTGGATGCGGTACTGGCGCGACGACGTGCCGGTCACCCCGCCGGTCGGTTCGCTCGCGACCCGCGCCGCGCGTCGTGACCTGTTCCAGGACGACCTCAACGAGGCGGTCTTCGCCCGTCCCGGTCTGCACCTGACCCGTTCGCTCGTCTTCGCCGACAACAAGGGCGTCGACGGCGCCGCGGGTGGCCTGGCCGCCCTGGTCGGCGGTAGCTCCTCGCGTCTGGCCAAGCTGCAGAACGGTTATGTCCGCTCGTACGCGACGACGATGCTGCTCGGTGTCGTCGCCATCCTCGGTCTGCTGTGGGTGATCAACTGATGTCCAACTATCCCTGGCTGACGACGATCGGCGTTCTGCCGCTCATCGGTGCCATCGTCATCGCGTGCCTGCCGAAGGCCGCCGCGCAGTCCGCGCGGATCATCGCGCTGGTCGTCTCCGTGGTCACCCTCGGCCTCGGGCTCGCCGCCGCGACCCAGTTCAAGACCGGTGGCACCGGTCAGCAGTTCCAGCTGACCGAGACGCACACCTGGATCAAGCAGATCGGTGCGTCCTACGCGCTCGGTGTCGACGGCATCTCGCTCGCGCTCATCCTGATGAGCTTGGTGCTGGTGCCGGTGTCGATCCTGGCCGCCTGGCGTGACATGGACGGCGAGACCCCGGCCCGGCAGAAGTCGTACTACGCGCTGCTGCTGGTGCTGGCCACCTTCATGGTGGGTGTCTTCGCCGCGACCGACGTCTTCCTGTTCTACGTCTTCTTCGAGGCGATGCTGATCCCGGTCTACTTCCTGATCGGTCAGTTCGGCGGCCCGCGCCGTCAGTACGCCGCGGTGAAGTTCCTGATCTTCTCGCTGCTCGGCGGACTGGTCATGCTGGTCGCCGTGATCGGCCTGTTCCAGGTCGGTCCGGGTGGCGAGCACGGCTTCCTGATCAGCCGCCTGACCGGCGTCGACATCCCGCTCGACACCCAGAAGTGGCTGTTCCTCGGCTTCTTCATCGCGTTCGCGGTGAAGGCACCGATGGTGCCGGTGCACACCTGGCTGCCGGACGCCGCCACCGAGTCCAAGCCGGCCGTCGCCGTGCTGCTGGTCGGTGTGCTGGACAAGGTCGGCACCTACGGGATGATCCGGTTCTGCCTGCAGCTGTTCCCGGACGCGTCCAAGTGGGCGACCCCGGTGGTCATCATCCTGGCGGTCTTCTCGATCATCTACGGCGCGCTCGTGGCGATCGGTCAGACCGACATGATGCGCCTGATCGCGTACACCTCGATCAGCCACTTCGGGTTCATCGTGATGGGCATCTTCGCGATGACCAGCACCTCGCACGTCGGCGCGAACCTGTACATGATCAACCACGGTTTCACCACCGGCGCGTTGTTCCTGTTCGCCGGCTTCCTGATCGCCCGCGGCGGCAGCAAGAACATCCCCGACTACGGCGGCTGGCAGCGGGTCACCCCGGTGCTCGCGGGTGTCTTCCTGGTGGCCGGTCTGTCCGGTCTGGCGCTGCCCGGCCTGAACTCCTTCGTCTCGGAGTTCCTGGTCATGGTCGGCACCTACCCCAAGTACGAGGTCGCCGCCGCGATCGCCGCTCTGGCCGTCATCCTGGCCGCGATCTACATCCTGCTGATGTACAAGCACCTGATGACCGGCCCGAAGCCGGAAGGGGAGAAGTACGCCGCCATCGCCGACCTCGACGTGCGCGAGAAGGTCGTCGCCGGTGTGCTGATCGTCTTCCTCGTCGGCCTGGGTCTGTACCCGAAGCCGGCACTGGACATGTTGAAGCCCGCCGTGACGCAGACCCTGCAGCACGTGGGGGTCACCGATCCCGCTCCGACCAATGGTGCGGCTGTTGACGGGAGCGCGAAGTAATGGATCCCAATACCTTCACCCAGGCGCAGATCGAGTACTCGGCACTGCTGCCGTTGTTCGTGATCTTCGGTGCGGCGATGGTGGGTGTGCTCGTCGAGGCGTTCGTCCCGCGGGCCGCGCGGTACACCGCACAGCTGGCAGTGACGCTGCTGGCGCTGGTGGCGTCCTTCGTGCTGCTGGTGACCGTCGCCCGTGACCACCAGGGCATCACCGCCGGCCGCGCGCTGGCGATCGACGGTCCGGCATTGATGTTCCAGGGCACCGTCCTGGTGCTCTCGGTGCTCGCCGTGCTGGTGATGGCCGAAC
>JASLFY010000242.1 GCA_030150425.1 Yimella sp.
GGCTGGCCTACGTCTAATTATTGTAGAGCCACCGGTTGGAGTAGAGTACGCCTCTGTAGGATGCGATGGGGGCTCTTGACTCGATCGTCCGCTCGGGCAAGGCGCTGTACGTCGGCATCTCCTCCTACTCCGGCGAGCGGACCCGCGAGGCGGTGCAGATCCTGCGCTCGATGGGCACCCCGCTGCTGATCCACCAGCCGTCGTACTCGATGTTGAACCGTTGGGTCGAGGAGGACCTGCTGGACGCCCTCGAGGAGACCGGCGTCGGCGCGATCGCGTTCTCCCCGCTCGCCCAGGGCCTGCTGACCAACAAGTACCTCGGCGGCATTCCGTCGGATTCGCGTGCGGCACAAGGGAAGTCGCTCGGTGAGTCGCAGCTGACCGAGCGCAACCTGAAGCATGTTCGGGCGCTGAACGAGATCGCTGAGGGCCGCGGCCAGACGCTCGCCCAGATGGCGCTCGCGTGGGTGCTGCGCGACCCGCGGATCACCTCCGCCCTGGTAGGCGCCTCCAGCGTCAAGCAGTTGGAGGACTCGCTCGGCGCGGTCCGCAACCTGGAGTTCAGCGACGCGGAGCTGGCCACCATCGACGGTCACGCGGTCGAGGGCGGCATCAATCTGTGGAAGACGTCCAGCGACAGCTGAGCCCCAGCATCGCGGCGAGGCCGGCCACCTCCTTGCGTACGGCCTCCCGCATCGCGCTCGTCCACTCGCCGTCCTCGTGGACGGCGTGGACCTGCAGGTCCTCGCCCACCGTCTGCGCGTCGACCTTGCCGACGAGGCGGTCGCCGTGCAGCACCGGGAGGGCGAAGTAGCCCCAGCGGCGCTTGGCGACCGGCTTGTACATCTCCAGCTGGTAGTCGAAGTCGAACAGCTCGGCCATCCGTTTGCGGTCGAAGACCAGGCGATCCAGCGGGGAGAGCAGGGCCGTACGCCCGCGGAACCGCTGGTCGAGCAGGGCGGGGTCGACCCACCACGTCCCGCCTACGCCCTCGATCCGGGCGGGCTCGCCGACCTGGCCGATGTCGTACGCCAACCCGCGGATCGTGTACGCCTTCTGCCGCATGACGCCCAGGGCCGCCAGCTCCCGCTCGGTGCGGATCCGGATCGCCTCCTCGAAGGGCACCGGCTCGACGTCGGGGTAGACGCGGGAAGCGAGGTCCCACAACGGGTTTCGCCCCTCGCGGCCGACGACCGCCACCTCACCGCGCTGCACCATCATGTTCAGCAGCGCCTGCAGCGTCTTGTCGTCGGTCCAGCCGCTGGAGGTCCACGGGACGTCGCAGGCGTTCGGCAGTTCGGCGGTGGTCAGCGGCCCGTCGAGACGCAGCGCGGACAGCACCTCGCGCCGACCCTGGTCGTTCGCCTCGATCCAGAGCAGGTTCTCGGCCTGCCAGTCGCGCCACGGCTCCGGCCCCGGCCACATCCGCATCTCGTCGAGGAAGAGCGCGATGTCCTCCGCCGGCCGCAACATCCCGCGCAGCTCGAACACCGACCCGTCGTCGACCAACCGGTCGAGGTCGGTCGGGCGGTAGCCGCGAATCCGACTGCCCAACACCAGATCCGCGCTCGGCGCGACGTACGCCGTCATGTCCGCCTGCACGTGGGTCAGGTGACGGATCACCGCCGACGGGTCGGTCGGGCGCGGTGCGGCGAGCAGCTGGGCGCGTACGGCGATCCGGCGGGCGTCCCGCGCGGAGAGTTCGATCACCAGCTCTCGCCGGTGACGACGGCCAGGTCGCGCAGCGCGAACCGGTGGTGCCAGAACTCCTCGTTGAACACGGTGTGCAGGCAGTTCTCGAGGCTGAACGACTCGCCCTCCGGCGGCCACCCGGCACCCTCGATGGTCGGTCCGCCGACCGCGATCCGCTCCGGGGTGAGGCCGTCGACCAGCCGGCGTACGTCGGCCATCCGCGCCGCGCGCGGCGCCATCACCTCGGCCAGGGAGGGTTGCGCGTCGACGTCGTTGGGAACGCCGTCGGTCGGCGGCATGGTCGACCACGGCAGGCTCAGCGGGCCCCACGGGTTGCGCTCGCCGAGGGTGGCGCGGTGGACCCAGCACTCGGTGGCGAACGTGAGATGGCGCAGGGTCTGGATGAACGACCACTCCCCGTCGACCCGGCGGTGCAGCAGCGCCTCGTCGAGCCCGGCGACCCGCTGCATGGTCTCGCCCCAGAACCGCTGGATCGCGTCCCACGCCGCGCGGTAGCCGGCCGGGTCGGTCGGTTTCAGCAGCGCGTAGTCGGGGTATTGCCGGGCCAACTCCTGCTCGACCAGCGGCATCACGTCGATCCCGTTGACCCGCAGCGTGGAGAACGCGCCGTCGAGTTCGATGCCGCGTTCCTCGGCGAACCCGCCGCGCACCCGGAAGCCGTCGAGGGCGACCTCGGACAGCTGCAGGTCGCGCAGGTCGGCGTCGGTGATCGTCGACCTGTTCGCACGGATCTCGGTGAACTGCGACTCGGAGGCGTCGATCTGCCGGAACGTCGACCCGGGGATCCGCTGCTGGAAGAAGTCCATGTGCGGCAGGCTAGGGGTTGTTGCGGACGATCACCTTCCGGAAGGACGCAGATGAGCGAGGTCAGTCCGACCGCCCGGGCGCTGCTCACCCTCGAGCTGCTGCAGAACCGCCCCGGCATCACCGGCGCCGAGCTCGCCGAGCGGCTCGGCGTCACCTCCCGCGCCGCGCGCCGCTACATCGCGATCCTGCGCGAGGCCGGCATCCCGGTGCAGTCGGTCAGCGGACCGGCCGGCGGCTACCGGCCCGGCCGCGGGGTGCGGCCGCCGCCGCTGATGTTCACCTCCGACGAGGCGATCGGGCTGGTGATGGCCGCGCTCGACGGCCACCACCAGGTCGACGCCCCGGACAACCCGGTGTCGTCCGCGCTCGGAAAGTTGCTGCGTACGCTGCCGGAATCGGTTGCGGCACAAGCGAAAATCATCCGTACGACGGCAGCCGCCGCCCCCGACCGCGGCGCCGCGCGGCCCGCGCCGGGCGTGACCGCCGACCTGGTGAACGCCTGCGCCGACCGGGTTCCGGTGCGGCTGGACTACCGCACCGAGGCCGGGTCCGAGCGCACCTTCGAGGTCGAGCCGTGGACCGTCGTGGTCCGGCACGGCCGGTGGTACATGTTGTGTCACTCGCGCGCGGCCGACGCGACGCGGGCGTACCGGGTCGACCGGGTGCGCCGGGTCGAGCGCCTGGCCGGACGGTTCACCCCGCCGGCCGACCTCGACCCGGTCGCCGCGCTGGAGGAACACCTCGCCACCGGCTGGGACTACGAGATCGAGATCCTGATCGAGGCGCCCCTGGACCGGTTGCGCTGGCTACCGCCCAACCTCGGCCGGCTCACCGCAGAAGACGAGCGGACCCGGCTGGTCGGCACCACCAGCAACCCCTGGTCGTACGCCGAGATGCTGGTGGCGATCCCGGCCCCGTTCACGGTCGTACGCGGGGAGGAGTTGAAGGCGACCCTGCGGGAGTTGGCCGCCCGGCTGGCTGCCGCGGCCGGGTGAGACGGGTCGGAGAGGTGATCTGGGTGATGCAGAACGCGGGTTGGTGAACGTACGTGATGCAGAACGCGGCTTGGAGCCCGCGCTCCGCATCACCGGGACTCACCCAACCGCGCTCCGCATCACCGAAGAGGCGAGTTCACCCACGAACAGGCTCAACCAGCATCGCCGGTCGACTGTCCACACCACTTCTCCACAACGTTTTCCACAACTGTGGAAAATTACAACGTTGTGATTTCGCAGGTCAGCGACCTGCGGGCTACTTTCCGAGCGCTCTGTCCAGTTCGGCGACCAGCTCGTCGCGGGACAGTCCACGGGCGACGCCCTCGCCGACGACGGTGGCCAACTTGGCGCGCCAGGCGGGGAGGGTGGCCTTGCCGGGGACGGCGATGGTGCTGCCGGAGCGGTCGCCGGTGACCAGGAAGCCGTCGGCGCGCAGCAGGTCGTACGCCCGCACCACCGTTCCGGGGTTGATCCCGAAGGCGTTCGCCAGGGCTCGTACGGAGACCAGCGGGTCACCGGGCGACAGGTCGCCGTCGGCGATCCCGGCGATGACCTGGTCGCGGATCTGCTGGTAGATCGGCAGGGACGAGTCGGGGTCGATCTCGATGTCCATCAGGATTCTCCTGTGTCAGGGCGAGAGGTACATGCAAGTTGTACCGCGAAACCTGGGACAGATCCGGCAACTTCGCCGGTCAGTGGTCCCGGAACCGGTTGAGCCCCGGCTCGAGTCCCACCGGCTGGGACGGCGTCGGCGTCAACGGCTCGACCGGCGTGATCGGCCGACTGACCGGTTCGCGGGTGGTCAGCCGGAACTCCTCGCCGGCGTGGCTGAGGGTGACGTGGCCGTCCGGGCCGTCGTCGAGCCGGTAGGTGACCCGGTCGTGGGTGATCTCCACCCGCACCTTGCACCCGCGCCAGCGCACCGAGAACGCCAACCGGCTGATCTGCTCGGGCAGGTGCGGGTCGAAGCTGAGCGAGCCGTGGTGGTCGCGCATCCCGCCGAAACCGCAGACCAGCGCCAACCACGACCCGGCCAGCGACGCCATGTGGACGCCGTCCTTGGTGTTGTGTTCCAGGTCGTGCAGGTCCATCAGCGCGGCCTCGTTGAGGTACTTCCAGGCCAGGTCGAGGTGGCCGGTCTCGGCCGCCATCACCGACTGCGCACACGCCGACAGCGACGAGTCCCGCACCGTGACGGCCTCGTAGTACTCGAACGCCTTCGCCTTCTCCTGCGGCGTGAACCGGTCACCGCACCAGTGCAGCGCCATCACGAGGTCGGCCTGCTTGACCACCTGCTTGCGGTAGATGTCGAAGTACGGGTAGTTCAGCAACAGCGGGTAGCGCTCGTTGGCGTGGGTCTCGGCGAAGTCCCAGACCGCGTGGTGGGTGAACCCGCGGTCCTGCTGGTGCACCTGCCGCTCGGCGTCGAACGGCAGCGAGATCTTGTCGTACGCCTCGCGCCACACCCCGAGCTCCTCGGCGGTGACGTCGAGTTCGGCGGCGGCGTCGGGCCAGCGCTCGACGACCTCGGCGGCGTACAGCATGTTCCGGGCCGCCATCAGGTTCGTGTAGATGTTGTCGTCGACGATCGCGCTGTACTCGTCCGGCCCGGTCACCCCGTCGATGTGGAAGTGGCCGTCGTCGCCGAAGTGACCGAGGGAGGTCCACAGCCGCGCCGTGTGGACCAGCAACGGCAATGCCGTCTCGCGGTCGAAGTCCTCGTCACCGGTCCACCAGACGTGCCGTGCGGCCATGACCGCGATGTCGGCGTTGATGTGGAACGCGGCGGTGCCCGCCGGCCAGTAGCCCGAACACTCCTGCCCCCAGATGGTCCGCCACGGGAAGGCGGCGCCCTCCAGGTGCAGCGTCCTGGCCCGTTCGAGGGCATCGTCGAGCGTGCGGCGCCGCCACAGCAGCGCGTGCGCCGACGCCAGCGGACGGGTCGCCGTCAGGACCGGAAGGACGTACGTCTCGGTGTCCCAGAACGAGTGGCCGTCGTAGCCCGGACCGGTCAGGCCCTTGGCCGGGATCGCCCGACCCTCCGCCCGCGCGCCCGCCTGCAGGACGTGCCAGAGCGCGAACCGTACGGCCTGCTGGATGGCCGGCGCACCATCGATCTCGACGTCGGCGCCGTCCCAGAATTCGTCCAGGAACTCGCGCTGCTCGGCCAGCAGGTCGTCCCACCCGGCGTGCATCGCCGAGCTCAGCGCGGCGTCGACCTGGTCGCGCAGGGCCGCGGGCGAGCGGCGGTGCGACCAGCCGTACGTCACGAACTTGTCGACCCGCAACGACTCCCCGGGCGACAGCCGGGCGCCGGCGGTCGTACGGCTCCAGTCGTCGCCGAGGAAGGTGTGGGAGTGGACGTCGTCGGCGACCCCGTCGCCGTCGACGTCTGTGTCGATCACGTGGTCACAGGCCGCGGCGAACCGCAGCTTGCTCTGCTTGGTCTCGAACATCAGCATCGACCGGTCGTCGGTGTTGCTCTTCTCGATCAGTTCCAGCGGCTTGCCGAGCGCCGCCGCGACGCGCGGGTCGTCGCTCTGCACCGGGATGTCCTCGTTGGCGACCAGTTCGGACTGCATGACCACCTGCACCGGCTGGTTGACCGCCTCGACCTCGAGGTGGATCGCCAACAGGGCGCGCTGGGTGAACGAGACCATCCGGGTGGACCGCAGGATGACGCGTACGCCGGACGGCGCCTCCCACTCCATCTCGCGGCGCAGCAGCCCGGCGCGCAGGTCGAGGGTGCGCTCGTGGGAGATCACCCGGCCGTAGCGGGTGTCGAGGGGCTGGTCGTCGATCAGCAGCCGGATGACCTTGCCATCGGCGACGTTGACGACGGTCTGCCCACTCTCCGGGAAGCCGTAACCGCCCTCGGCGTAGGGCAGCGGGCGCTTCTCGTAGAACGAGTTCAGGTAGGTGCCGGGCAGGTAGCTGGGGTCGCCCTCGTCGAGGTTGCCGCGCACCCCGATGTGTCCGTTGGAGAGCGCGAAGATCGACTCGGACTGGGCGAGGGCGCTGTGGTCGAGGCCGACCTGGCGGATCAGCCAGGGGTCGACGATCAGCTCGGCGTCGGCCTTCATCGGGTCTCCTCCAGCAGGTCGGCGAGGTCGTCGACCACGACGTCGGCGCCGTGGTCGCGCAGGTCGGTGGCGTGGGCGGCGTCCAGCCGGTTCACCCCGATCACCCGGCCGAAGTCACCGGCCCGCCCGGCCTGTACGCCGGAGGTCGCGTCCTCGAAGACCGCGCACTGCGCGGGCTCGGCGCCGGCCAGTCGAGCGCCCGCCAGGAACGAGTCGGGAGCGGGTTTGCCCTTGATGTTCTGCTCGGCGAGTGTCTTCCCGTCGACCCGCCCCTCGATGAACGGGGCGAGGCCGGTGACCCGCAGCACCAGCTCGGTGTTCGCACTCGAACTGACGACGATCCGGCGCAGCCCGGCGTCCTGCGCGGCCTGCAGGTAGCGGCGCGAACCGGGGTAGACCTGCACCCCCTCGCGTTCGATCTGCGCCTGCACCAGTTCGTTCTTCCGGTTGCCCAGGCCCCAGACGGTCTCCTGCGCCGGGGCATCGTCCGGGGTTCCGTCGGGCAGTTCGATGCCGCGCGAGGTGAGGAAGTCCCGTACGCCGTCCTGGCGCGGCTTCCCGTCGACGTATGCGTTGTAGTCGGCGTCGGTGAACTCGCCCTGACCCGAACGCGCCCGCAGGAAGGCGTCGAACATCTGCTTCCAACGGGCGCGGTGGACCGACGCGGTGTCGGTCAGCACTCCGTCGAGGTCGAACAGGCAGGTGGTGATGTCGTCGGGCAGGCCGAGCACGGCGCCTCCTCGCAAAGGTGGATCGCGGTTCGAACGGGATCCACGCTAACGCTCAGGAGGGGGAGTTGCCGCGAACGGCGTACGCGATCCCTGTGAGGGTGAATCCGCCGGCGCCGAGCTCCGCGCGCAGGGCGGCCCGCACCGCGTCGCGGTCGTCCGTGGACAGGCCGGCGACGTACGCCCCGATCGGGCCGACGCCGTGGGTGAGGGTCCCCCAGAGTTCGTCGAC
>JASLFY010000246.1 GCA_030150425.1 Yimella sp.
CGATCGTGCTGGCGCTCGCCTGGCACGATCGACCCGCCGGTCAGCAACGCCACGTTCGCCCAGCTGTCGTCGGAGCGGCCCGGGTGCAGCACCCGTACGTAGTAGGCGAGCCAGGCGATCTGCAGGACGTACGCGGTCAACGTCATCCGTCCCACGATCGCCGCCCGCTCGGTCACCGCCCGCGGCAGCCGTACGGTCAGCCACCGCACCAGCGCGGTCACGCAGACGACCAGCAGGGCGTTGAAGGCGATCGAGGCGTGCCGTCCGTCGTACGGGTCGAGCGAGGGCAACACTCCGGCCGCATACGCGGCGTACAGCACCGCGCAGCAGGCGCCGGTCACCGCGGCGACCTGCAGCAGGCGCCGGTCGGTGGCGTGGTGGAGAGTGCGGACGAGGATCATCCCGAGCAGCGCCCAGACCAGCAGTGTGACCAGTCGGTAGAAGGCGCCGGCCGCGACCAGTTGGACGATCCACGCGCGGGTGTGGTGGCCGGCGGTGAGCTGTTCGATCCACCAGTGCTGGGCCCGGTCCTGCAGGAACGGCGAGACCAGCCAGCACCCGACCGCACCGGCTGCGAGTGCCGCGGTCGGCAACCCCGGGAAGGCGGCCGCGACCCAGGTGAGCAGGCCCAGGTAGGCCAGCACGATCACGACCTGCGCCAGCCAGTTGTCGACCCAGGCGCCGAGCGCGACCAGGACCGCACCACGCACCGCCGCGCCGGCGACGAACGACCGTACGCTGTGTCGGCCGGTCCAACTCAGTTGCAGCCCGACCCCGACCAACGTCGCGAACAGCGCGGCGGTGAGGTACTCACTGACCTGGGTGAACCTGGAGGTCGCGTCGCCCGGCGCGCAGTGCGCGACGAACATCGACACCAGGGCGACGAAGCGCAGGACGTCGACCCGCTGGTCGCGGGCGGAGGGCTTGGTGGGCACGGCCGCCATCCAAGCAGACACTCCCCCGCCGGAGCGGGTCGATCCGCGATCAGACGACGGTGAGCGGCAGCAGCTTCTGTCCGGTGGGGCCGATCTGGATGTCGGTGCCCATCTGCGGGCAGACACCGCAGTCGAAGCACGGCGTCCAGCGGCAGTCGTCGACCTCGGTCTCGTCGAGCGCGTCCTGCCAGTCGTCCCAGAGCCATTCCTTGTCGAGGCCCGAGTCGAGGTGGTCCCAGGGCAACACCTCGGACTCGCCGCGCTCGCGGGTGGTGTACCAGGCGACGTCGAGGTCGTACGGCGCCAGCGCCTGCTCGGCACAGCTCATCCACCGCTCGTACGAGAAGTGCTCGCTCCAGCCGTCGAAGCGGCCCCCGTCGCGCCACACCGCCTCGATCACGCGACCGACCCGGCGGTCACCGCGGGACAGCAGTCCCTCGACGATGCCCGGCTGGCCGTCGTGATAGCGCATGCCGATCGAGGAGCCGTAGCGCTTGTCGGCGCGGATGGCCTCGCGCAGCTTCTGCAACCGCGCGTCGGTCTCCTCGACGCCGAGCTGCGCGCACCACTGGAACGGGGTGTGCGGCTTGGGCACGAACCCGCCGATCGAGACGGTGCACCGGATGTCCTTGCGACCGCTGACCTGGCGGCCGGTCTCGATGACCCGCTTGGCCAGCTCGGCGATCTGCAGGACGTCCTCATCGGTCTCGGTCGGCAGACCGCACATGAAGTAGAGCTTCACCTGACGCCAGCCGGCGCCGTACGCCGCGGCGACGGTGTTGATCAGGTCGTCCTCGGAAACCATCTTGTTGATGACCTTGCGGATCCGCTCGGAGCCGCCCTCCGGGGCGAACGTCAGGCCCGAGCGGCGACCGTTGCGGGTCAGCTCGTTGGCCAGGTCGATGTTGAACGCGTCGACGCGGGTCGACGGCAACGACAGACCGGTCTGGGTGCCTTCGTACCGGTCGGCCAGGCCCTTGGTGATGTCGGCGATCTCGGTGTGGTCGGCCGAGCTCAGCGAGAGCAGGCCCACCTCCTCGAATCCCGTAGCGGCCAGGCCGCGTTCGACCATCTCGCCGATGCCGGTGATGGTGCGCTCGCGCACCGGACGGGTGATCATGCCGGCCTGGCAGAACCGGCAGCCGCGGGTGCAGCCGCGGAAGATCTCGACGCTCATCCGCTCGTGGACGGTCTCGGCCAGCGGCACCAGCGGCTGCTTCGGGTACGGCCACTCGTCCAGGTCCATCACGGTGTGCTTGCTGACCCGCCAGGGCACGCCCGGCGCGGTCGGCGACGGCGCGACACGCTTGATCCGACCGTCGGGCAGGTAGTCGACGTCGTAGAACGCCGGGACGTAGACACCGCCGGTGCGGGCCAGACGCAACAGCAGCTCACGCCGGCCGCCGGGGCGACCCTCGCTCTTCCACGCCTTGACGTGGTCGGTGATCGCCAGCACCGCTTCCTCGCCGTCGCCGACGACGGCGCAGTCGATGAAGTCGGCGATCGGCTCGGGGTTGAACGCGGCGTGGCCGCCGGCCAGCACGATCGGGTCGTCGTCGCCGCGGTCCGCGGCGTGCAGCGGGATGCCGGCCAGGTCCAGCGCGGTGAGCATGTTGGTGTAGCCCAGCTCGGTGGAGAACGAGAGCCCGAAGACGTCGAAGTCACCGACCGGCCGGTGTCCGTCGACGGTGAACTGCGGCAGGTTGTTCTCGCGCAGCTGCGCCTCCATGTCCGGCCACACCGAGTAGGTGCGCTCGGCGAGGGCGTCGGGGCGCTCGTTGAGCACTTCGTACAGGATCATGACGCCCTGGTTGGGCAGGCCGACCTCGTACGCGTCCGGGTACATCAGCGCCCAGCGCGTGGTCAGCTCCTGACCCTGGGGGCCGTGGCCGCCGCAGTTCCAGTCCTTGACCTGCGAGTTGAGCTCGCCCCCGACGTACTGGATCGGCTTGCTCACCCGCTCCAGCAGCGGTTCGAGGGCAGGGAACAGCGACTCTCCGGACATGGGTTCAAGGGTAGGTCAGCGGACGCGGCCCGTCGAACCACGAAGGGTTCGACGGGCCGCGTACGAGCTCGGGACGGAGGCCTCAGTCGGTGTAGAGACCGTTCAGGTCGTCGCGGAACTTCTGCACCACGACCTTGCGCTTCAGCTTCAGGCTCGGGGTGATCTCGCCCTCCTCGATCGACAGGTCGCGCGGCAGGATGATGAACCGCTTGATCTGCTCGTGGCGGGCCAGCTTGGTGTTCAGCTGGTCGACGTAGCCCTGCACCAGGTCGCGCGCCTCGTCGGAGGTGACGATCGTGCGGTAGTCGGCGTCCTTCAGGGTCGGCGCCTTGTGGGCGGCCCAGTCGGTGATGGCCTCCTCGTCGAGGGTGATCAGCGCCGACACGAACTTGCGGCCGTCGCCCTCGACGACGAGCTGCGAGGCGTACGGGCAGATGCCCTTGAACAGCGCCTCGATCTGGCTCGGCGCGACGTACTTGCCGTTGGAGGTCTTGAACAGGTCCTTCTTGCGGTCGGTGATCTTGAGGTGACCGGTCGGGGTCAGCTCACCGATGTCGCCGGTGTGGAACCACCCGTCGACCAGGACCTCGGCGGTGGTGTCGTCCATCCCGCGGTAGCCCTGCATCACGCCCGGGCCCTTGATCAGGATCTCGCCGTCCTCGGCGATCTTGACCTCGCTGCCCGGCAGGATCCAGCCGACGGTGCCCGGCACGTTGGAGTACGGACGGTTCACGAAGCTGGCGGCGCTGGTCTCGGTGAGGCCGTAGCCCTCGAGGATCGGGATGCCCATGCCGTCGAACCACTTGGCGACGTCCTGGTTCAGGGCCGCCGAGCCGGAGATGAAGAAGCGGATGTTGCCGCCGAAGCGCTGACGCACCTTCTTGGCGACCAAGGCGTCACCGATCTTGTGTTGCACGGAGGTGCTCAGGCCCGGCTTGCCACCCGAGGAGGCGGCGTCGGAGACCTTGGTGGCGTTCGCGGAGTGCCAGTCGAACAGCTTGGCCTTCACGCCGCCCTCGTCCTGCATCATCGTCGAGATGCGGCCGTAGACCTTCTCGAAGATGCGCGGCGCCGCGCCCATCCAGACCGGCTTGACCACCGGCAGGTTGTCGATGATCTTGTCGACGCGGCCGTCGATCGCGGTGGTGAAACCGATCTGCAGCGGCAGGGTGAGCAGGACCTTGCCGAACACGTGGGCCAGCGGCAGCCAGAGGTACGCCTTGTCGTCCGGCCCCAACAGGTGAGCGGAGTCGACCGCAGCGGCTTCGTAGGTCCAGGCACTGTGCGGCAGTCGTACGCCCTTGGGACGACCGGTGGTGCCGGAGGTGTAGATCAGCGTGGCGAGGTGGTCGGGGCGGATCTGCCCGACCCGCTCCTCGATGAGGTCGGGGTGTTCGGCGAGGTAGTCGGCGCCCAGCTTCTCCAGGTCGTCAAGGCCGATGACCCGGTCGCCGTCGGCGGTGCCGTCGATGGTGACGACCTTCACGACCTCGGGGATCACGTCGGCGCCGTCGGCAAGGATCTTGTTGTGGGCGTCACCCTCGGTGAAGACGACCTTGCTACCCGAGTCGGACACGATGAACAGGGTGTCGTCGACGGTCGAGGTCGGGTAGATCGTGGTGGTCGCAGCGCCGGCCAGCATCACGCCGAGGTCGGTCAACGCCCACTCCAGGCGCGTCGAACTGGCGATCGCCACCCGGTCCTCGAGCTCCACGCCGAGGCTGACTAGACCGGCCGCGATGCGCCGGGCACGCTCGTCGACCTCGGACCAGGTCATCGGGTGCCACGTCTCCTGGGCGTCCGGGTACTCGAACGCCACGCTGTCGGCGGATGCGCGCACCCGGTCCAGGAAGAGGCGGGCCACCGAGGGCGCCGCGTTGTCGATCACCGCCTGGTCGGGGGTCTCTTCCTGCACGGACATCATCGCCATCGCGGAACTCCTTTGGTCGCTTGGTGTTGGCGCACAGGTTACTTGCTGGTTGCCCAGCCCGGGCGGGAACCAGCATGTACCTCACTGGTGGCCGCCCCGCGGCTCAGTACAGCCGCCGCAGACTCACCAGATGCACGTTCTCCAGCAGTCCGATTGCGGCCCAACAGGCCAACATGCTGGAACCGCCGTACGACACGAACGGCAGCGGCAGACCGGTCACCGGCATCAGTCCGAGGTTCATCCCGATGTTCTCCAGGATCTGGAACAGGAACCAGCAGACGATGCCGACGGCGACGAGTCGACCGAAGCTGTCCTGCGCCCGACGCGCGATCAGGACTCCGCGAACGACCACGATGCCGAGCAGGACCACCAGCAGGGTCGCGCCGAGGAAACCCCACTCCTCCCCCGCCACCGAGAACACGAAGTCGGTCTGCTGGAACGGGATGAATCCGCCTTGGGTCTGCCGCCCGGCGAACATCCCTTCGCCGAACCAGCCGCCCGAGCCGATCGCGATCTTCACCTGACGCACCTGGTAGCCGATGCCGGTCGGGTCGACCGTCGGGTCGAGGAAAGCGGTGAGCCGGGCGCGTTGGTACGCCGAAAGGACGTTCGTCGTCACCGCCACGACGACGGCCGTGGTCAGCGCGGCCGCCACCGCGACCAGCCACCAACGAGAGGCGCCGGCCACCGCGACGACCCCGACGCTGAGCATCATCAGCACCAACACCGACCCGAGGTCGGGTTGCGCGAGCACCAACAGGATCGGGGCGCCCGCCACGAGCCAGGCCAGCCAGACGTCCCGGCGCGGCGGCGGGGCGTCGCGTTCGGCCCGCTCCGCCAGGATCATCGCCAGCCCGATCGCCAGCGCGACCTTGGCCAGTTCCGCGGGCTGGATCGAGAAGCCGGGCACCTGGATCCAGGAACGGGAGCCGTTGATCGTCGACCCGAACGGGGTCAGCACCAGCAGCAGGCCGAGCAGGCCGAGGACGTAGAGGATCGGCGCGAGCGCGCGGATCGCCCGCATGTCGGCGCGGATGATCACGGCGGCCAGCGCCATCCCGAAGACGGTGTTGACCAGGTGACGCAGCAGGTAACCGGTGCCGGCGGCATGACGGGTGGCCGACCAGACCAGCAGTCCGCCGAAGCCCGACAGCAGGGCGCAACTGGTCAGCAGCACCCAGTCACTGCGGGTCCAGGACAGCTGGCGCCGGTCCAGCGGGCTCCACGCCGGGGCGGTCATCGACTCGGGGTTCAGGCCGAGGTCGGCGGGCAGATCTCCCGGGCGCGCGCGACGTCATCGTTCATCTGGTCGATCAGGGGCTCGATGCCCTCGAACCGGACCGTTCCGCGCAACCGCTCGACGAACTCGACCACGACCTCCTCGTCGTACAGGTCGAGGTCGGTGCGGTCGAGGACGTACGCCTCCACGGTGCGCTGGGTGCCGTCGAAGGTCGGATTGGTGCCGACGGAGATCGCGGCCGGCATCCGGTGGTCGGCGTCGCTGGTCGGCAGTTCGGGGCGCCAGAGGTAGCCGGCGTAGACGCCGTCCGCCGGGATCAGCCCGGTGGCGTCCTGGGAGAGGTTCGCGGTCGGGAAACCGAGTTCGCGGCCACGCTGGAAGCCGTGGACGACGGTGCCGCGCACGCTGTGCGGACGGCCCAGGGTGTTCGCGGCGGCGGTCACGTCGCCGTCGGCCAACGCCGTACGGATGCCGGTCGAGGACCAGCGCGCGCCGTCGCCCACGTCGTCGAGGACGACGACGGCGAAGCCGAGTTCGGCGCCGAGTTCGCGCAATGTGTCGACGTCGCCGGAGTTGCGGACGCCGAAACGGGTGTCGCGGCCGCAGACGACCGCGCGGGCGCGCAGCCGGCGTACGAACACGTCCTCGACGAACTCGCGCGGGGTGAGCGCGGCAAGCTCACGGGTGAACGGCAGCACCAGCGTCGCCGCGATGTCGGCGGCCGCGATGCGGTCGAGCCGGGTGGAGAGGTCGGCGATGGGCTGCGGGGCGCGCTCGGGGTGCAGCACGGCCAGCGGGTGCGGGTCGAAGGTGATGGCGACCGGCGATGCCTCGCGGGCTCGCGCTTCGTCGACCACCCGGCCGAGCAGTGCCTGATGACCGCGGTGCACGCCGTCGAAGTTGCCCATGGCGACGACGGTCGGACCGAGGTCGGCGGGGATGTCGTCGAGGGAGTTCAGCCGGAGCACGGCCGCAACTCTAGTGCCCGCTCACCCGCGGGCTGCGGCGTAGTCCGTCCGGTCGCCCTGACCGTCGAGGCCGAGCAACTTCCAACCGAGCAGCGCGAGCGCCCAGGTCGCCGCGAAGATGCCGACGATCACGAAGCCGATGCCGTCGAGGTCGATCGAGCCGATCGCCGCGATCGGGCCGGACTGCAGGTCGAGCCGGTCGGCGAAGACCGAGCAGATCTCGATGCCGCCGATGACCAGCGCCACCAGCACGGAGAGGCCGGTCACGGTGGCGTTGTAGTAGAGCCGGCGCAGCGGACGGGCGAACGCCCAGCCGTACGCCTTGCTCATCATCACGCCGTCGGCCCCGTCGAGCAGGCTCATGCCTGCGGCGAACAGGATCGGCAGGGTCAGGATGGCGTACCACGGCAGGGCGACCGCCGCTGCGCCGCCGGCGATGACCAGCAGGCTGACCTCGGTGGCGGTGTCGAAGCCGAGACCGAACAGGAAGCCGATCGGGTACATGTGCCGCGGCTTCGTCACCGACTTGGTGAGCCCGCCCAGGATCCGGTTCATGAATCCGCGCTTGTCCAGGTGGTGCTCGAGCGCCGCCTCGTCGAGCTCGCCGCCGCGGGAGCGGCGCCAGACCCGCAGGATGCCGACCAGCGCGATCGCGTTGAGGATCGCGATGACCAGCAGGAACGTGCCGGAGACGCTGGTGCCGATGACGCCGGTGATGGTGTGCAGTGTGGAGCCGTCGTCCTCGACGGAGTGGGCCAACGCCCGGACACCGAAGGCGAGCAGGGCGCAGAGCGCGAAGACGACGCTGGAGTGGCCGAGGGAGAACCAGAACACGACGCTGACCGGACGGCGCCCGTCGGTCAGCAGTTTGCGAGTGGTGTTGTCGATCGCCGCGATGTGGTCGGCGTCGAAGGCGTGGCGCATACCGAGCGTGTAGGCGGTGACCCCGAGCCCGATCCCGAAGGTCTGGGCGTGGGATCCCGCGCCGACCGAGAGGTGCTGCGGCGAGATGAGGAAGATCAGCGAACCCCAGCCGATGACGTGCAGGAGGAGCACGAACGCCGACATCCCCAGGATGCTGCGTCGCTCGGAGCGGTCGAACAGGGCAGCCGTCCGCTGCCAGCGGGAGGACACGGTCAGCGAGGTCATTCCCGCAGCCTAGTCCCAGGTGCGACCGGGTCGCATCAAGGGGTTGGTCGTCAGCCGGCGGGAAACACCACGTGGCTGCGGACCGAGGCGCCGGACTGGTCCAGCATCGCCACCAGCTCTTCCTCATCACCCGTTCGGGCGATCGCGGCGACCGGGTCGACGGCCGGTTCGGCCGGCTCGATCCGCTGGCCGTACCGCAGCGCGCGGGCCTCGGCGTCGGTCAGCTCGCGCACCGGGAACTGGGCGCGCGCGGCCGCCACCATCGGCAACAGCGGCAGCTCCTCCCCCGCGTCGCGGCGGGCGGTCAGCTCCTCCAACGGGACGCAGTCGGCGAGGGAGTACCGCCCGACACGGGTGCGTCGCAGCGCCGTGAGGTGGCCACCGACACCGAGGTCGGCGCCGAGGTCCCGCGCCAGCGCGCGTACGTAGGTGCCGGACGAAACCTCCACCTCCACCTCCAGGTCGAGGCAGGTGTCGACCTTCACCGTCGAGTGCAGGTCGAACCTGCTGACGGTGACCGGTCGCGGCTTGAGCTTCACCTCGTCACCGCCGCGCACCTTGGCGTACGCCCGTTGTCCGTCGACCTTGATCGCGCTGACCGAACTGGGCACCTGCTGCAGCTCGCCGGTCAGACGGCCGATCGCCGCGCGCACCTGCTCCTCGGCGATGCCGGACGCGTCGGAGCCGCCGGTGACGTCGCCCTCGGCGTCGTCGGTGACGGTGGACTGCCCCAGCCGGATGGTCGCGGTGTAGGTCTTGTCGCAGCCGACCAGGAAGGTCAGCAGCTTGGTCGCCCGGTTCACGCCGAGCACCAACACACCGGTCGCCATCGGGTCGAGGGTTCCGGCGTGGCCCACCCGGCGGGTGCCGGCGAGCCGACGGCAGCGGCCCACCACGTCGTGGCTGGTCCAGCCGGCCGGCTTGTCGACCAGCAGCAGACCGTCGGTCGTCACCGGCGGGTCACTCGTCGTCGTCGGCGGCGGCCGGCTTGCGGTAGGGGTCGGCGTCGCCGGCGTACGTGGCCTGTCCGGCGCCGGCGGCGAGCTCGGCGTCGCGCTGCCGGGCGGCAGCCAGCGCCGCCTCGATGTTCGCGGCCCCCTCGGGAATTGCGTCCGGGATGAACTCCACCGACGGGGTCAGGCGGATGCCGAGGCCCTTGCCGACGTGCGACCGGATCCGGCCGCGGTTGTCCTGCAGCGCGGCGGCGGTGTCGGCGCGGGCGGCGTCGTCGCCGTAGACGGTGTAGAAGATCGAGGCGTGCTGCAGGTCACCGGTCACTCGGACGTCGGTGACGGTCAGGAAGCCGAGACGTTCGTCCTTGAGTCGGAACTCGATGTAGTCGGCCACGAGGGCCTTGATCCGTTCGGCAATCTTGCGGGCGCGTGCGGGGTCAGCCATGGGGTCAAACCTACCGCGCCGCGCGATCAACTCTTCCGCGCGACGACCAGGTCCCGGTCGATGGAGGCGTCGACCCGGTGGCGGAACCGCTCCCCGTGGTCGACCACCTCGAGTCCGTGCTGTTCCAGCAGCAACCGCAGCTCGTCCGGCGGCGCGACGTGCCGGTTGTACGACAGGCCGACGGCGCCGCCCACCCGCAGCGTCCGGCACCAGCCCGGCAGCGCGCTGTCCAGCAGCGCCAGCGGGCTGCGCGCCAGGCGGTCGCCGTGGGAGCCGTGCTGCACGCCGTACGGGGTGTCGGTGACGATCACGTCGACACTGCCGCCGCGTACGAGGCCGTCCAGGGCGGTCGTGTCGGTGTTGAGGTAGCGCAGCCGGTGGGTCTCTCCCGCCTTGTACGCCTCCTTGGTCGGGGCGACGGTCAGCTCCAACTCACGACCGCGGGCCCGGCCGCCGGTGGTGCTCGCGCCCCGGTCGAGGGTGTGCTTGAGGCGGTGGGTCTGCACCCACGTCTTGAGGAACGCGGCGTAGAGGTCGTAGTCCTTGCGGTCCAGGTCGACGCCGGTGACGTCGTAGCCGGCGAGCAGCGCGATGTTCAGCGTGGTGCCGCGGCCGCACATCGGGTCGAGCACCTCCAGTCCGCCGTCCAGCCACCGCTCCGGTCGCCGGGTCGCGGCGGCTGTCACGTTGAGGCACAACCGGGTCCACTGCTCGTTGGTCTTGCCCTGATACTTCTGCAGAGTGACCAGGTCGTCGGGGTAGAACGCCCTGCGGCGCAGGTCGAGCGGGCGCAGCAGGTCGCCCTCCGGGGCGTACGCGGCGAACGTCGTCGACAGGTCGGACAGCACCTCGACCGCGCGGTCGGCGTCGGTCCGCACCGCGAGGTACGGCACACCACCGATCGTCCGCGGCGTCACCTCGGCCGTCGCGCCGAAGGCGGCCAGGACGGTCTCGGCCTCCGCGGCGGCAAGCCCGGCCGCGGCCTCGGCGTAGACCCGGTTCGCCGAAGGGGCGACCAGCAGGAGGTAGTCAGTCACGATCCCAGTCACGGTCGCTCACGGTACCGCCGACGTCAGAGCTGACCGGCAGCCTGGTCGAGGATCTCGACCACCCGGACGCCGAGGTCGAGCCCGATCGGGTGGTCACGTTCCTCGGCGACGCACGCGGCGAGTTCGTCGGCGGCCCGGGCGAGGGCGTCCACCGGGTCACCAGCCTTCGTCGGCGCCTCGCTCGTGCCCGCCTCGCCCCACAGCGTCGTGGTCCAGGTGTTGGCCGCCTCCGGGCCCCACAGCGACAGCGTGGCGGTGGTGACGAGACCGGACGCGTGGGTCAGCGTCAGGTGGACCGCGTCGTCCATCCCGGCGACCGCGACGACGTCGGTGACGTCACCGGTGACCGGCAGGACGGTGGCGAGCAGGTGCGGGCCGATGTCCCACAGTCCGCCCTCCTCCTTGCGCCACTGCGACTGCGCGTACGCGCTCCCCTCCCGCTGGTTCGACACGATCCAGCGCGCCGCGATGCCACGCCAGCCCGACTGCTCCGCCACCTCGTCGTGCCAGGCGCGCAGCTCCTCGGTGAACCGGGCGGTGAAGAAGACGACCGAGCGCACGTCGTGGGCGGCCGCCTCGCGCTGCAGTTGGTGGGCCAGGTCCACGTCGAGCGCCACCGGCTTGTCCAGCAGCAGGTGTTTGCCGGCCCGTGCCGCTTCCAGCGCCAACGTGGCCTGGGTCTGCGGCGGCACCGCGAAGGTCACCGCGTCGACCGCGGCGAGCAGGTCGGCGTACGACGCGAACGCCGGCACCCCGAGCCGCTCGGCGAGGGCCGCCGTACGTTCCGGGCTGCGCCCCCACACCCCCACCAGGTCCTGGGCGGAGCGCTGCAGCCCCGGTCCGTGGGTGACTTGAGCCCAGTGGCCGGTGCCGACCAGTCCGAATCGCATGCGCACACCGTACGAACGGGGCCCCCGGGCGACAAGCCCGGGAGCCCCGTTCAACGGATGAGTCACGCGATCAGGCGCGCGGCTTCTCCCGCATTTCGTACGTGGCGATGAGGTCGCCGATCTGCAGGTCGTTGTACGACCCGAGGTTGACACCGCACTCGAAGCCCTCGCGGACCTCGGTGACGTCGTCCTTGAACCGGCGCAGGCCGGCCACCTCGATGCCTTCGGCCACGACGACACCGTTGCGGGTGATGCGTGCCTTCGAGCCTCGCTTGATCTCGCCGCTGCGGACGATCGAACCGGCGATGTTGCCGAACTTGGAGGACCGGAAGATCTCGCGGATCTCGGCGGTGCCCAGCTCGACCTCTTCGAACTCCGGCTTGAGCATGCCCTTGAGCGCCTGCTCGATCTCCTCGATCGCCTGGTAGATGACCGAGTAGTAGCGGACCTCGACACCTTCCTTGTCGGCGTACTCCGCGTTCTGACCCTCGGCTCGCACGTTGAAGCCGATGATCACCGCGTTGGAGGCCACCGCGAGGTTGATGTTGTTCATCGTGATCGCACCGACGCCACGGTCGATGATCCGCAGGTCGACCTCGTCGCCCACGTCGATCTGCATGAGGGCGTCCTCGAGCGCTTCGACCGAACCGGACACGTCGCCCTTGAGGATGAGGTTGAGCGTCTCGACCTTGCCGGCCGCGAGCTGCTCGTTGAGGTCCTCCAGGCTGATCCGCTTGCGGGCCTTGGCCAGGCTTGCCTGACGGTCGGCGGCTTCGCGCTTCTCGGCGATCTGGCGGGCCGTACGGTCGTCCGGAGCCACGATGAACGTGTCACCGGCGCGCGGGACGGACGCCAGACCCATCACCTGGACCGGTCGGGACGGGCCCGCCTCGGTCAGGTTGTTGCCGTGCTCGTCGAGCATCGCGCGGACGCGGCCGTGGGCCGTTCCGGCGACGATCGCGTCACCGACGTGCAGGGTTCCGGACTGGACCAGCACGGTCGCGACCGCACCGCGGCCACGGTCGAGGTTGGCCTCGATCGCGACACCACGGGCGTCCTTGTCCGGGTTGGCGCGCAGGTCCAGCGACGCGTCCGCGGTCAGCAGGACGGCCTCGAGGAGGTCCTCGATGTTCTGGCCCTGCTTGGCCGACACGTCGACGAACATGGTGTCGCCGCCGTACTCCTCGGCGATGAGGTTGTACTCGGTCAGCTGCTGACGGATCTTCTGCGGGTTCGCACCGTCGACGTCGATCTTGTTGACTGCGACCACGATCGGCACGTCGGCCGCCTGGGCGTGGTTCAACGCCTCGATCGTCTGCGGCATCACACCGTCGTCGGCAGCGACGACCAGGATCGCGATGTCGGTGACCTTCGCACCACGGGCACGCATGGCGGTGAACGCCTCGTGACCAGGGGTGTCGATGAAGGTGATCGCGCGGTCCTGACCTTCGTGCTCCTTGCGGATCTGGTACGCGCCGATGTGTTGGGTGATGCCACCGGCCTCACCCGCCTGGACCTTCGCGTTACGGATCGCGTCGAGCAGTCGCGTCTTACCGTGGTCGACGTGACCCATCACGGTCACGACCGGCGGACGCGGCTGCAGGTCGTCGTCGTCCTCGGCTTCCGCCTCGGCCTCGAGGTCGAGACCGAAGGAGTTGAACAGCTCCTTCTCCTCGTCCTCCGGCGACACGACGCGCACGTCGTAGCCCAGCTCCGCGCCGAGCAGCTTGAAGGTGTCCTCGTCCAGCGACTGGGTCGCGGTGGCCATCTCACCGAGGTGGAACAGCACGGTCACCAGCGACGCCGGGTTCGCGTCGATCTTGTCGGCGAAGTCGGTCAGCGACGAGCCGCGACGCACCTGCACGATGGTGGAACCGTCGCCACGGGGCACGGTGACACCGCCGATGCTCGGCGCCTGCATCTGCTCGAACTCCTGGCGCTTGGCGCGCTTGGACTTGCGACCGCGGACCTTTCCACCGCCACGACCGAACGCACCCTGGGTGCCGCCACGACCACCGGGACGGTTGCCACCGCCGCCGGGACGACCGAAGCCGCCACCGCCACCGGGACGACCGGCACCGCCGGCACCCGGACGGCCACCACCACGCGCCGGGCGGTCACCCGGGCGAGCAACGGCGGACTGGTTCGGCATCATGCCAGGGTTCGGACGGTTGCCGCCACCGGCACCCGCGCCGGCGCCCGGACGGGCGCCTGCGGGACGGGGACCGCCGGCCGGACGCGGACCGGCGGCACCGC
>JASLFY010000331.1 GCA_030150425.1 Yimella sp.
TTCCGTCTGCCGGGGTGGGACCGCTCCGGCACCCGATCCGCCAAGATGGGACCCATGTCGTCCGGTTTCCAGAGCACCTACCGCCTGCAGTTGCACGCCGACTTCACCTTCGCCGACGCCGCCGCGCAGGTGGACTACCTGGCCGACCTCGGGGTGACCCACCTCTACCTCTCGCCGATCCTGCGCGCGGTCCCCGGTTCGATGCACGGCTACGACGTGGTCGACCACACCTGCATCAACCCGGAGCTCGGCGGTGAGGACGGCTTCCGGGCGCTGGTCGCGGCGGCCCACGCGCGCGACCTGGGCGTCGTCGTCGACGTGGTGCCCAACCACATGGCGTTCGTGGCGCCGGAGTCGATGAACCGCCCGCTCTGGGAGGTCCTGCGCGACGGCCGCGACGCGACCACGGAACCCTGGTTCGACATCGACTGGAAGGTCGGCGGCGGACGGCTCGGGCTGCCGGTCCTGGGTCGACCGCTCCCCGAGGTCATCGGCGCCGGCGAGCTGACCCTCGACCGCACCGGCGACGAACCGGTGCTGCGCTACTTCGACCACGCCTGGCCGGTGGCCCTCGGCACCGACACCGGCGACGACGTCGCCGAGATCCTCGACCGGCAGCACTACCGGCTGGCGAGGTGGCGGGAGAAGGACGAGGTCCTCAACTACCGCCGGTTCTTCGAGGTCGACGGCCTCATCGCGATCCGGGTCGAACTGCCCGAGGTCTTCGACGCGACGCACGAACTGCTGCTGCGCCTGCACCACGAGGGGCTGATCGACGGTTTCCGGATCGACCACCCCGACGGACTCGCCGACCCGACCGGCTACCTCGAACGGTTGACCGCCGCCTGCCGCAAGGACACTCCCATCTGGGCCGAGAAGATTCTCGAGGGCGAGGAACG
This sequence comes from Yimella sp., assembly GCA_030150425.1. Lineage (GTDB taxonomy): Bacteria > Actinomycetota > Actinomycetes > Actinomycetales > Dermatophilaceae > Yimella. The sequence goes on from JASLFY010000331.1 coordinate 900, forward strand.
GCTGCCCGCCTCGTGGCGGTGCGCCGGCACGACCGGTTACGACGCGCTGCGCGTGGTGCAGGCCGCCTTCACCGACGCCGCGAGCGCCGACGCCCTCGACGAGGCGTGGGTCGCGGCCGGCGGCGATCCGGACTTCGAACAGATCGTCCAGGACTCCAAGCGCTGGGTCGTCGAGCACTCGCTCGCTCCCGAGGTCGAGCGCCTCACGCGCCGCGCGCGCGAAGCTCTGCCCGACGCCGACCGCGACCGCCTGCGTGCCGCGATCGTCGAGTTGCTGGTCGGCGGCGAGGTCTACCGGGCGTACGTCCGCCCGGACCACCGGCTCGCCCGCCGCGACCGCGTACGGCTGGCGGAGGCGTACGAACGCGCCGGGGCCGCGCGTCCGGATCTGGCGCCCGAGTTCGACGCCCTCGCCCCGCTCACCGCGTTGCAGGACGACGAGGCGGCGGCCACCGACTTCGGCATCCGGCTGCAGCAGACCTGGGGTCCGGTGATGGCCAAGGGCATCGAGGACACCACCTTCTACCGCTACCACCGGATGGTCGCCCTCAACGAGGTCGGTTCCGACCCCACGCTGATCGCCGGCGCGAGTCCGGATCTGCTGCACCAGTGGGCCGCCCACCAGCAGGCCCACTGGCCGCGCACGATGACCACTCTCTCGACCCACGACACCAAGCGGAGCGAGGACGTCCGCGCCCGGCTGCTGGCGCTGGCCGAGGCGCCCGAGCAGTGGGCGGCGCTGTCGGAATCGGCTCGACGGTTCGCCGCGACCACCGACGGCCGGGTCGACGGCCCGACCGCCCACCTGGTCTGGCAGACCCTGTTCGGCATCGGGCAGATCGACGACGAGCGGCTGACCGGCTACCTGCAGAAGGCGCTGCGCGAGGGCAAGGAACACACCGCGTGGGTCGACGGCGACGCCGACTACGAGCAGGCCGTCATCGCGTTCGCCCGGCAACTACGCGACGACCCGGACCACCGCGCATTGGTCGCCGCCGCCGAGGCGGACTGCGCCGCCTCGATCACCGCGATCACGTTGGGCGCCAAGCTGATTCAACTCACGCTGCCGGGCGTGGCCGACACCTACCAGGGCACCGACTACGTCGACCTGTCCCTGGTCGACCCGGACAACCGTCGCCCCGTGGACTACGCCGCCCGCGCCGTGACCCTCGGCCACCCGGGTGACGATCTGTCGACCCGCAAGCAGGAGGTGGTGCGTACGACCCTGGCCGCCCGGCGCCGTGCGCCGGAGGCGTTCGGCGAGTCCGCGACGTACGACCCGGTCGAGACCGACTCGGCCCACGTCGTCGGCTTCGTCCGCAGCCACTCCCCCGGACCGCTCGGGGTGCTGCGCCGCGACAAGGGCGCCGCGTTCGTGGTGCTGGCCACCCGCGCCGGCCACCGCCTCGCCCGCGACGGGGGCTGGGGCGACACCACGGTCACGCTGCCCGACGGCGACTGGACCGACCTGTTGTCCGGTCGGACGTACGCCGGCGGCCCGGTTGCCTGCGCCGACCTGTACGCCGCCGGTCCGGTCGCGCTGCTCGAACGCCAGTGACCCGCGAACCGTCCCGATCCGAGGAGGAACAATTGAACGCCGCCGCGCACACCGACGGGTACACCTTCGACGTCTGGGCCCCGAACGCCGAACGCCAGGTCACCCTCCACCTGAACGACCGGACGCTCCCGATGAACCGCGCCGCGGACGGCTGGTGGAGCGTGCAGGCGCCGGCCGTGCCCGGCGACCGGTACGCGTACGCCGTCGACGACCAGGAACCACGGCCCGACCCGCGTTCGCTGGCCCAGCCCGACGGCCCGCACGAGCCTTCCGCGGTCGTCGACCTGACCGCCCACGAGTGGTCCGACGCCGACTGGCGCGGGGTTCAGCTGGACGACGCCGTGATCTACGAGCTGCACGTCGGCACCTTCACCGAACAGGGCACCCTCGACAGCGCGATCGAGCGGCTGGACCACCTCGTCGACCTCGGCATCACGCTGGTCGAACTCATGCCGCTCGTCTCCTTCCCGGGCCGCCGCGGATGGGGCTACGACGGAGTCAGCCCGTACGCCGTCCACGACGCGTACGGCGGACCGCAGGCCCTGCAGCGGTTCGTCGACGCCGCTCACGCCAAAGGTCTGGGCGTCTGCCTGGACGTCGTCCACAACCACCTCGGACCGAGCGGGAACTACCTGCCGGTGTTCGGGCCGTACTTCACCGACCGCCATCACACGCCCTGGGGTTGGGCGGTGAACCTGGACGGTCCGGGCAGCGACGAGGTGCGCCGCTACCTGATCGACAACGCCACACTGTGGCTGCGCGACTTCCACCTCGACGCACTGCGCCTGGACGCGGTCCACGCGCTGATCGACGACCGGGCGATGCACTTCCTGGAGGAGCTCGCGGCCCACACCGACGCCCTCTCCCACGCCCTCGGTCGGCCGTTGCTGCTGATCGCCGAGTCCGACCGCAACGACCCGGCCACCGTCGCCGAGCGACGCGTCGACGGCGCCGGCGGACAGGGGCTGCACGCCCAGTGGGCCGACGATGTCCACCACACCTGGCACGTCCTGCTGACCGGCGAGACCCAGGGCTACTACGCCGACTTCGCCGACCCGCAGGCGCTGCCCAAGGTCGGGCGTACCCCGTTCTTCCACGACGGCACCTGGAGCAGCTTCCGCGGCCGCCACCACGGCCGGCCGGTCGATCCGGCGACCTCCGGACACCGGTTCGTGGTCTCCCTGCAGACCCACGACCAGGTCGGCAACCGGGCGACCGGCGACCGGTTGAGCCATCTGGTGTCGACCGGCCGGCTGGCGATCGGGGCGGCACTGATGCTGACGTCGCCGTACACCCCGATGTTGTTCATGGGCGAGGAGTGGGGCGCGTCGACCAAGTGGGCGTACTTCACCGACCACGAGGACCCCGAGCTCGCCTCGGCCGTCTCCCGCGGCCGCAAGGCGGAGTTCGCGGCGCACGGCTGGAGCGAGGAGGTGCCCGACCCGCAGGACGCCTCCACCCGGGACTCCTCCGTGTTGCAGTGGTCCGAGCGGGACAAGGGCGTCCACCGGGCGCTGCACGACTGGTACCGCACGCTGATCGAGGTGCGGCGCAACGTCCCCGCCCTGCGCAGCGGTGACCTGCGGAGCAGTTCGATCGAGCGCACCGGAGACCTGGTCACGGTGCACCGCGGCGACCACCGGATCGTGGCGAACCTCGGCTCGGAACCCGCCCGGATCGGCACCTTCCGAAACGTGCTGGCGTCGTTCGACGCATCGATGGACGCCGGCGGGGAGATCGTCGTCGAACCCGACGGGGTCGCGGTTCTCGGGCCCAACTGAACTCGGCCGGACACCCCGGCGCCGAGGGCCACGTCATAGAGTTGCGGCATGCCCAAGAACACCGCAGCTCTGCGCTCTCCCGCCGCCCAGAACCTGCTCGCGGCCGCCGTCACCGGAGCCACCGTGCTCGTGCGCCCGGCCCGGGTTCCGACCTGGCTCCGCCGGGGCCTGACCGTCGCGAACACGGCCGGCACCGCCGGATCCCTGTTCATGTCCAAGGACGAGGCCGCCAACGGTGGCGCCCTCGGCGTGAAGCCGGTCACCGGGGCGAAGAACACCGCCGCCTCCGCCGGATCGGCCCTGGCCGCGGCCACCGGTGGCATCGGCCTGATGACCTCCGGCATCGGGCTGAAGCTCGACACCAAGGTCGAGAACTACCTGCTGCGCAAGGGCGTCAAGCACCCCCGCTGGTGGATGGCGGTCGGCGCCGTCGGCCTCGTCTTCGTGATGAAGACCGTGCAGGACGCCGCCACGAAGAAGACCGAGGACGCCGCCAAGAAGCTCGCGGCGAAAGCCCAGCAGCAGGCGCCCGCCGGTGCGAACGTCCCGGCCGACCGCTCGGCGACGCCGACCGCGACGCCGACCGTGACGCCGAAGGCGGCGTTGAAGTCCGAGCCGACGGCGCCGAAGGCCGCGCCCGAGGTCGAGGCGAAGACGGAGTCCGAAGCTGAGACCGAGGCGCCGACCGCCGAGACCTCCGCCACTCCGACGTACGATGCGATGCGCGCCGGACTCGGCGACGGCGGCTCGACCGCTGCCGCACGCAACCCGGAGTCGTCGTCGAACACCACTGACTCCCAAAAGGATTCAACGAACGGGTCGAAGCCTTCGTTGTTCGAGCAGCAGCTCGCCGAGACGACCGTCGAGGACGTCGACGATCAGGCCTGACCCTTCAGGTGGTGCCAGCACAACACCAGCACCGCCGCCAGCATCACCACCGAGCCGACCAGGCTCCACGGGCGTCCCGCCCGGGCGATCGCGAACGCGACGTCCGACGGGGCGCCCGCCTGCATGAGGCGCTGCTCCACCGGCGTACGAAGTCGGCGCAGCTTGGTGCGGCCGAGGGTCGCGGCGAGGGGGACGTACGCCCCCAGCACCAGCAGCATGAGCGCGACCCGGACCGGAGTGAGCCCGGCCCGCAACTCGACGAGCACCGCGGCGACGATCACCAGGACCGTCAGGAACGTGGCGCCACCCTGCACGGCGTGGGTCCACACGGCGCCGCGCCGGGCACTCCCGCCGGCGCGCGCGGCCAGGAACGTCAGGACGCGCTGCTGCAACCGGGCCTGCGCCCACAGCGTCCACGCGACCGCCGTCAGCAACAGCAGTGGCACCAGCCAGACCTTCACGCCCAGCACCCTAGGCCAGCGCCGTACGCTGCCCCCATGACCGAACCGATCGAGCCGATCGACGCCCTGCGCCGGATCGCGTTCGTGCTCGAGCGCGCACGCGCCGGGGAGTACCGGGTCAAGGCGTTCCGCGGTGCGGCCGTGACGGTGCTGACCACCCCGCGGGCCGAGCTGGAGCAGCGAGCCGCGGACGGCACCCTCGGCGAACTGCCCGGCGTCGGCAAGTCGACGGAGGCGGTCATCCGCCAGGCGCTGGCCGGCGAACCGCCCGAGTACCTCCAGACCGTCGAGGAGAAGTACCCCGACCGGATGGTCGACGGTGGCGAGCAGGTCCGCGCGGCGTTGCGCGGTGACCTCCACAGCCACTCCGACTGGAGCGACGGCGGATCCCCGATCCCGGAGATGGTCGCGGCCGCGATGGAGCTCGGTCACGAGTACCTCGTGCTCACCGACCACTCGCCGCGACTGCGGGTCGCCAACGGACTCAGCGCCGCCCGGCTGCAGGAGCAACTGACGGTGATCGACGTCGTGAACCGCCACGTCGACGACTTCACCCTGCTGAAGGGCATCGAGGTCGACATCCTCGACGACGGCTCACTCGACCAGGACGACGAGATGCTCGACCGGCTCGACCTGCGGGTGGCCTCCGTGCACTCCAAGCTCGCGATGGCCTCGGGCGCGATGACCCGCCGGATGGTCGCCGCGGTCCAGAACCCGCGCACCAACGTCCTCGGCCACTGCACCGGCCGGCTGACCGGTGGGTCCCGCGGCACCCGCGGCCAGTCCAGCTTCGATGCCGCGACGGTGTTCGCCGCCTGCGCCGAGAACGACGTCGCGGTGGAGATCAACAGTCGCCCGGAACGCTGCGACCCGCCGGACGACCTGCTCGCCCTCGCCCGGGACGCCGGCTGCCTGTTCTCGATCGACTCCGACGCCCACGCACCGGGCCAACTCGACCTGCTGCAGTTCGGTTGCGCTCGCGCGGAACAGTTCGAGATCCCGCTCGACCGGATCGTCAACACGTGGCCGAAGGACCGATTGCTCGATTGGGCCGCACGCCGCTGACCTGCACGAACGCCGCCATCGGCGGGGAAGCCCGGCTCGTTTTGGTGTTCGGTCACCAACTCCCCTATAGTTACGCAGGTCCTCAACGGATCCGGCCCAGTCCGCTCGGCGCGGACCTGTCAAGGACAGGTCCCCATCGTCTAGCGGCCTAGGACATCGCCCTTTCACGGCGACGGCACGGGTTCGAATCCCGTTGGGGATACAGCACGGTCTTGTGCAAACAAGGCCCCGTAGCGCAGTTGGTTAGCGCGCCGCCCTGTCACGGCGGAGGTCGCGGGTTCGAGTCCCGTCGGGGTCGCCAGTTTGGTCACCGCACCAAACCGATGGCCAGATAGCTCAGTTGGTAGAGCGAGCGACTGAAAATCGCTAGGTCGGCGGTTCGACCCCGTCTCTGGCCACAGTTGCAGCAAGAAGCCCGCCGGTTCGCCGGCGGGTTTCTTGGTTCTGGGACCGTTCGTCCCATTTCGTGCCGGCCCGCCCGAACACCCCGCCGTACGACCACCGGACGCCCGCGGTCCAAGATGGGTCCATGCGTTCCCGCCGTGCCCTGCGTACCTTCCTCGCCACCGCACTCCTGCTCCCGCTCCTGGTGATCGGGATGGGCCCGGCCCAGGCGCACGACCGCCTCGTCTCCACGACGCCGGCCGACGGTTCGACGGTGAGCTCTCCGAGCGCGGTCGTGATGACCTTCAGCGACAAGGTCGTCGAGACCGGCACCGCCGTACGCGTCGTCGGTCCGGACGGCACCGACGCCACGCTGGGCGCCGTGCAGGTCGCCGGACCCAAGGTCACCCAGCCGCTGTCCGCGCACCTGCCCGGCGGGGCCTACAAGGTCACCTGGCGGGCGACCTCGGCCGACGGCCACCCGGTCTCCGGCAGCTTCGGATTCACCGTCACCGCGAACGTGACCGCCGCGCCGCCGACCTCCGGCGCACCCGGGCTCAGCCGGTCGACCGGCGCCACGCCCAGCAGCACCACGGTCGACCCGCCGGCGAAGCAGACGCCCACCGACTCGACGAACAACGAGCCCGTTCTGATCGGCGTCGCGGTGGTCGTCGCACTGCTCCTCATCGGTGCCGGAGCGATGTTCGCGCGCACCCGACTGCGCGACGACGCACCCGCGGAGGACGAAAATGACCGCTCCGACCACGATTCGGACACCGACTCGAAGGACTGATTCAGAAGTCGGCGTGTCGCTGATGTACCGTTGACCCCACGACAGACACGCAAAGATCCCGGGGCCTTCCAGGACGCGTCGTCCAGCTGGCCTGTGCCGACGGATGACCGTGATGGACGCCCCGGCAACACACATGAGGGGGTCTCGCCATGGGGCGCGGCCGGGCCAAGGCAAAGCAGACGAAGGTTGCCCGGGAGTTGAAGTACTTCTCTCCCGACACAGACCTCAACGCACTCGAGCGCGAGCTGCGCGCTTCGACGTCACACCGTGAGTCCGAGAGGGTCGACGACCGCTCCGACGACGGTGACGACGACGGCGACTTCGACGACTACGCCGACTGGGCGTCGCACCGTCACTGACGCCCGTCCCTCACGGGTCTCGTACGCATTCTCCGTACGAACGCACTTCCGTACGCACGATCGGCACGTCCGACCGGCCGCCTCTCGGCGCCGGTCGGACGTAGCTGTTCGCTGTGTCGACTGATGCTGTTCCTGCGTTACTTCGCGTACGACCCGATCACCTGGCAGCCGCCGGCGTCGACACCCTTCGCACCGCTGACCACCGGTCCCGCCGAGGCGTCGACCTGCTGGCCACCGACCACCTGACCGATGCGCCAGGAGGGCAGGTCCAGTTCGGCGAGCACTGCGAGGGCGGCGTCGACGGAGTCCGCCGGAAGCGCGGCTACGAAGCCGACGCCCATGTTCAGGGTGGCTTCCAGGTCGAGCTGCGGCACGCGTCCGAGTTCACCGATGACCTGGAACACCGGCGGCGGCGTCCAGGTGGCGCGGTCGATCACGCCGACGACACCCTGCGGCAGCACCCGCGCGACGTTCGCGGCGAGCCCTCCCCCGGTGACGTGGGAGAGCGCGTGGACGTCGACACCGTCGGCGCGGATCAGCTTCAGCAGGTCGGCGGCGTAGACGCGGGTGGGCGTGAGCAGTTGCTCGCCGAGGGTGCGGCCGAACTCGGGAACGTCGCGGTCCCAGGCCCAGCCGGCGTCGGCCACGACCTTGCGCACCAACGAGTAACCGTTGGAGTGCAGACCGGACGAGGCGATGCCGAGCAGCACGTCACCGTCCTGCACACGCTGCGGGCCGAGGATCGCGTCGCGCTCGACGACACCCGTCGCGGCGCCCGCGACGTCGTACTCGTCGGGGTCGAGCAGGCCCGGGTGTTCGGCGGTCTCCCCGCCGACCAGGGCCACGTTCGCCGCGCGGCAGCCGCCGGCGATACCGCTGACGATCGCCGCGATCCGCTCCGGGACCACCTTGCCGGTGGCGATGTAGTCGGTCATGAACAGCGGCTCCGCGCCGCAGACCACGATGTCGTCGACGACCATCCCGACCAGGTCGAACCCGATCGTGTCGTGGACGTCCATCTGCTGCGCGATCGCCACCTTGGTGCCGACACCGTCGGTGGAGGTCGCCAGCACCGGGTTGGTCATCCGCGCCAACGCCGACGCGTCGAACATGCCGGCGAAGCCGCCGAGGCCGCCGAGCACCTCCGGGCGCTGGGCCCGGCGTACGGACTCCTTCATCAGCTCGACGGCCTTGTCACCGGCGTGGACGTCGACGCCGGCAGCGGCGTACGTGGTCGGGGTCTGGTCAGGCTGGGCTGCGCTGGTCATGCTGGCCTTCGGTTCGGACGGATCGGGCTGGATCACGGGTGGTCGAGGGCGCCGGAGCCGCCAAGGGAGACTCCGGTCGTGACGCCTTCGGCGTCGGGGCGGTGGGCCGAGGCGTCGTCCTCGGGCAGCACGGTGATCGATCGGTCGTGACCGGTCGGGACGTTCAACGGCAGGGTCTCCAGGACGTGCTTGCCGACATGGCCGTCCTCGGGGAGTTCGATCGGGTACTCCCCGGAGAAGCAGGCGGTGCACAGCTGCTGCGGGTTCTGCTGGGTCGCGGCGACCATCCCGTCGAGCGAGATGTAGCCGAGCGAGTCCGCGCCGATCGACGCGCGGATCTCGTCCACCCCGAGGCCGTTGGCGATCAGTTCCGCGCGGGAGGCGAAGTCGATGCCGTAGAAGCACGGCCACTGCACCGGCGGGCTGGAGATGCGTACGTGGACCTCGAGGGCACCGGCCTCGCGCAGCATCCGGATCTGCGCGCGCTGGGTGTTGCCGCGCACGATCGAGTCGTCGACGACGACGATCCGCTTGCCGCGGATGGAGTGCTCCAACGGGTTCAGCTTGAGGCGGATACCGAGCTGACGCAGGGTCTGGCTGGGCTGGATGAACGTACGGCCGACGTACGCGTTCTTCACGAAGCCCTGGCCGAACGGGATGCCGCTCTCCTGCGCGTAGCCGGTCGCCGCGGGCACACCGGATTCGGGCACGCCGATGACCATGTCGGCCTCGACCGGGTGCTCCCGGGCCAGTTCGCGGCCCATCTCGACGCGGGCGTCGTGGACGACGCGGTCGCGGATCACGGCGTCGGGGCGGGCGAGGTAGACGTACTCGAAGACGCAGCCCTTCGGCGTCGCCTCGGCGAACCGGTGCGAGCGCAGGCCGTTCTCGTCGATCGCGACGATCTCGCCGGGTTCGATCTCGCGCACGACGCTGGCGCCGATCGTCTGCAGCGCGGCGGTCTCGGACGCGACCACCCAGCCGCGCTCGAGGCGACCGAGCGCCAACGGGCGTACGCCGTGGGGGTCCCGGGCGGCGTACAGCGTGTGTTCGTCCATGAAGACGAAGCAGAACGCGCCCTTGAGCTTCGGCAGCACCTCGAGCGCCGCTTCCTCGAGGGTCTTGGACTCGTCGGCGGCCAGCAGCGCAGTCACCAGGGCGGTGTCGCTGGTGTTGCCGCGGGCGATCTCGCCGCGTACGGCGCTGCGGGCCTCGACCATCTCCCGCAACTCGACCGTGTTGGTCAGGTTGCCGTTGTGAGCGAGGGCGACGGTGCCGCCGGCGTGGCCGCCGAGGGTCGGCTGGGCGTTCTCCCAGGTGCTGCCGCCCGTCGTGGAGTAGCGGGTGTGGCCGATCGCGATGTGTCCGCGCAGGCTGCCGAGGCTCGCCTCGTCGAAGACCTGCGACACGAGGCCCATGTCCTTGTAGACCAGGATGCTGGAGCCGTCGCTGGTCGCGATACCGGCCGACTCCTGCCCGCGGTGTTGCAGGGCATAGAGCCCGAAATAGGTGAGCTTGGCGACCTCTTCACCTGGCGCCCACACACCGAAGACGCCGCAGGCGTCCTGGGGGGCTTTCTCACCGGGATTGAGATCGTGGGTCAGTCGTCCATCTGCGCGGGCCACAACGTCATCCTCCCACGGTGGGCCCGGCCGACCGATCAGCGGTCCGCTCGGCGCTCCGCGACGAGGAACACGACGGCGCCGAGCAGCGCGCCGATCGCGGCGAAGATCGCGCCCAGGTAGGCGACGGAGGTGCCGACCGAGTAGTCGCCGCCACGGTTGGCCGGCAGGTTGCTGACCACGACGGCGACGACGATGCCGACCACCGCGCCGGTGATCAGGAAGGGCGCCATCCGCGGCCGCCGTTTAACCGGCCGACGGGTGGGCTGCTGCTCGGAATCAGTGCTCGACACAGTCCAACGGTAAGCGACGCGATCGTTAGGGTTGCCAGCAAGGTCTTGCCCCTGCGATCAAGGAGATCCCATGAAGTGGGTCGTGCTCGTTCTCGTCCTGATCATCCTCGTGTTGCTCGCGATCATCGTCCTGCGTGATCCACAACGCGGCGGATCCGTCGGCATCCACGGCGTGAACGGCAAACGCAAGGTGGGGCGTACGCAGGAGGAGATCGACGCCGAGGAGGCGGAGGCTGCTCCGGCCGCTGCGCCTGCTGCGGTTGAACCGAAGGCTGCCGCCCCCGCTCCGGCTTCTACCCCTGCTCAGCCGGCCAAGGCCGAGGCCGAGCGGCCCGCGGCGCTCGCCGAGCCTGCCGCTCCGGCGGCTCCCGCCGAACCCGCCGCCGCTGCTGCTCCCGCGGCGGACGACTGGGACGCCGAGCCGGCACCGGTTGCTGACGCTCCGGCCGCTACCACGGGCGATGACTGGGATGCCGAGCCGGCTCCGGTTGCTGACGCTCCGGCTGCTTCCTCGGGTGACGACTGGGACGCCGAGCCCGCCCCGGTTGCTGACGCTCCGGCTGCTCCGGCTGCCTCGTCGGGTGACGACTGGGACGCCGAACCGGCCCCGGTTGCCGACGCCCCGGCTGCCAAGACCGAGACCGCTCCGGCCGCACCGGCTGCTTCGTCCGGCGACGACTGGGACGCCGAACCTCCGGCCCTCGACGACACCCCGGCCGCCAAGACCGACGCCGCACCCGCCGCCCCGGCCGCTTCCTCCGGCGACGACTGGGACGCCGAACCTCCGGCCCTGG
>JASLFY010000342.1 GCA_030150425.1 Yimella sp.
CGCATTTGTGCGCGCGCTGATTCGTCGGCGTTCGCGCAGGCCAACGCGACCGACAGTCGCTCGAGGACGGCGCGGACCTGGGTGACGTCGTAGGTCGGGAAGTTCGACAGCCCGACGTGCATCCGCAGCAGTCGCGTGAGCGCCACGTGTGGTTCACCGTCGACGATGGTGCCCCCGGTCCGGCCGGCGCCGACACTCGAACGCAGGACCCCGTTGGCCTGCAGTGAGCGCACCGCCTCGCGAACGGCCGCCCGGCTCACGCCCAGGTGTGCAGCCAGGTCGCGCTCGGCAGGAAGGACGGAGCGGCGCACCAATCGGCCGTCCAGGATGCGCTCCTCGATCCAGGCGACAACCTGCTCCCATGCCTTCGCGCTGCCGGCGCCATCCGCTGCCCCCGAGGTCCGCCCACTGTCCGTCACCCGGACAACCCTAGCCCGGGGTCCGCGACTGCCCTCGGCCACGCGATGGCGCCGAACTTGCCGGTACGCACCGTGGTGTGACTATCGTGTGCATCACATTATTGGTCTGACCATTGAGAGACGGTATGTCTGGTTCCTACACCCCACCGCTGGCCCCGGTAGCCGACAGCCTCACGTTGTCGGCGTTGATCGCGGTGCTGCCACTGCTGACCGTCTTCGTGACCCTGGGTGCCTTGCGCTGGAAGGCCCACTGGGCCGGCCTCAGCGCGGTCGCTGTCGCTGTCGTGATCGCGGTCGCCGCGTTCAAGATGCCCGTGGACCTGGCGTTCCTGTCGGCCGGCGAGGGTGCGGTGTTCGGCTTGTTCCCGATCATGTGGATCGTCTTCACCGCGATCGTCCTGTACCAGATCACGGTGGTCAGCGGCCGGTTCGACGACCTGCGCGCCACCTTCCACCTCGTCTCCGACGATCCGCGGGTGCAGGCGATCATCATCGCCTTCTGCTTCGGCGGCATGCTCGAGGCACTGGCCGGCTTCGGCGCCCCGGTGGCCATCACCGGGGTCATGCTGATGGCGGTCGGCTTCTCGCCGCTGCGGGCCGCGGCTGTCGCACTGGTGGCCAACACCGCCCCGGTCGCCTTCGGCGCGGTGGGCACCCCGATCATCACGGCAGGAAGCCTGACCGGCATTCCCTACGGCGAGATCGGCGCGTACGTCGGCCACCAGACCCCGGTCCTCGCCGCATTCGTGCCGCTGATGCTGGTGGCCCTGGTCGACGGCAAGCGCGGCATCAAGCAGACCTGGCCGATCGCGGTCATCGTCGGCGTTGCCTTCGGTCTGGCCCAGTGGGTCTCGGCCACCTGGATCTCGGTGGAGCTGACCGACGTGATCTCCTCCCTGGTCGGTCTCGCCGCCGCTGTCATCACCTTGCGCTTCTGGCAGCCACTGGGCCGCACCGAAGCGCTGGCCGACCTGGCCGCGCTGCGTGCGAGGGAACTTGCGTCGGTCGGAGCCGATGCCCCGGGCTCGAGCAGTGGACACGCCGGTGAACCCTTGGCTGACGCCGCCCCCAGCGATGAAGACCTGCGGGAACGAGCTGGGGAAATGACCACGAACCGGATCGCCATGGCATTGTTCCCGTACCTGCTGGTGATCGTGATCTTCGCGGCGGCGAAGTTGATCGACCCGGTCAAGGAATGGTTGGCCGGCACCGATCGCCCGATCAAGTGGCCCGGACTCGACGGCCAGATCGTCAATGCCGCGGGAATCGCCAGCAAGACGACGGTCTACAACTTCCAGTGGCTCTCCTCCCCCGGCACCTTGCTGCTGCTCAGTTCGCTCATCGTGGCGTTGGTCTACCGGGTGTCGCCGGCCGCGTGGGCCCAGGAGCTCGGGCACACCGCGCTGAAGTTGCGATTCGCCTTCCTGACCGTCGCATCCGTGTTGGCGCTCGCCTACGTGATGAACCTCAGCGGTCAGACCATCACCATCGGAACGTGGATCGCCGGGAGCGGAACCGCCTTCGCCTTCCTGTCGCCGGTTCTGGGCTGGCTCGGAACCGCCGTGACCGGCTCGGACACCAGCGCGAACGCTCTGTTCGCCACCTTGCAGCAGACGGCGGCCCAGAAGGCCGGCGTCGATCCGACGCTCCTGGTCGCGGCCAACTCTGCCGGTGGAGTCGTCGGAAAAATGGTGAGTCCACAGAATCTGACCATTGCCGCAACCTCTGTGGGGCTTCTCGGCAAGGAGTCGGAGATCTTCCGTAAGGTCGTCCTGTGGTCAATCGCGCTTTTGATTCTGATGTGTCTTCTCGTCGGCCTGCAGGCCACGGTTCTGGGATGGATGCTCCCGTGAATTTGCGAGTCGCTCTCTTCGCCACCTGCTTCAACGACACCATGTGGCCCGAGACGCCGAAAGCGACCGTACGCCTCCTTCGCCGACTCGGGGTCGACGTGCAGTTCCCCGACCGGCAGACCTGCTGCGGTCAGATGTTCACCAACACCGGCTACGCCGACGAGGCGGTGCCGCTCGTACGCTCCTTCGTGGACGTCTTCGAGGATTTCGACGCCGTCGTGTCGGTGTCCGGTTCGTGCACCGGGTCCATCCGGGAGCAGTATCCCGACCTCGCCCGACGGGCCGGCGACCGCGGTCTGAGCCAGGCTGTCGGTGAGGTTGCCCCCAAGGTCTACGAACTGTCCGAATTCCTGGTGGACGTCCTCCAGGTGACCGACGTGGGCGCGTACTTCCCACACCGGGTCACCTACCACCCCACCTGTCACTCGCTGCGGATGCTCCACGTCGGCGACCGCCCGTTGCAGTTGTTGCGGGCCGTGCGCGGGATCGACCTGGTCGAGCTACCGGCCGCCACGGAGTGCTGCGGTTTCGGCGGAACCTTCGCGATGAAGAACGCCGACGTCTCGGTGGCGATGGGTGGCGACAAGGTGCGCCACATCCGCGAGACGGAGGCCGAAGTGGTCGTCGCCGGCGACAACTCCTGCCTGGCCCACATCGGTGGACTCCTCGGCCGGCAACGGGCCGGGGTGCGCACCATGCATCTCGCGGAGATCCTCGCATCGACCCAGGAAGTGACGGCATGACGAACCCGCTGGCCGAGACGACACCCACCTTCGTCGGGATGCCCAAGTTCCCGAAACTGGCTCACGACGCCCTGAACAACACCCAGCAACGGCGGAACCTGCATCACGCCACCCACACCATCCGGGACAAGCGGGCCGCGGTGGTCACCGAGGTGGCGGAGTGGGAAACGCTGCGTCGCAACGGTGCCGACACCAAGGACCGCATGCTCGCCCATCTCGATGAGCACCTCCTGGATCTGGAGAAATCGCTCACCGATCGCGGGGTCACGGTGCACTGGGCGCGCGACGCCCAGGAGGCGAACGAGATCGTCGTCGGCCTGGTGCGGGCCAAGGACGTCGACGAGGTGGTCAAGGTCAAGTCGATGGCCACCCAGGAGATCGAACTCAACGAGGCCCTCGAGGCTGCCGGCATCCACGCCTGGGAGACCGATCTCGCCGAGTTGATCGTGCAACTCGGACACGATCGCCCTTCACACATCCTGGTGCCCGCCATCCACCGCGGCCGCGCGGAGATCCGGGAGATCTTCGCCGACGAGATGGGCAAGGTCGGCCGACCGGCCCCGGCCGACATGACCGACGATCCGCAGCAACTGGCCGAAGCCGCTCGACTGCACCTGCGGGAGAAGTTCCTCCGGGCCAAGGTGGCGATTTCCGGCGCGAACTTCGCCATCGCCGAGACCGGAACGCTCGTCGTACTGGAGTCCGAGGGCAACGGACGGATGTGCCTCACCCTGCCGGAGACTTTGATCAGCGTCGTCGGCATCGAGAAGGTGCTGCCCCGTTGGGACGACCTCGGCACCTTCCTACAACTGCTGCCCCGATCCAGCACCGGTGAACGCATGAACCCGTACACCACGATGTGGGCCGGCCCGAGCGAGGGCGACGGCCCCCAGGACGTCCACGTCGTCCTGGTCGACAACGGCCGCACCCACGTGCTCGCCGACGAGGTCGGCCGCGAGGCGTTGCGGTGCATCCGGTGCTCCGCCTGCCTCAACGTCTGCCCGGTCTACGAACGCGCCGGCGGTCATGCGTACGGGTCGGTCTATCCGGGTCCGATCGGCGCGATCCTGACCCCGCTGCTGCGTGGCACCGGCAGCGACATCGACCAGTCGCTGCCCTACGCCTCGAGCTTGTGCGGCGCGTGTTTCGAGGTGTGTCCGGTGCGGATCGACATCCCGCGCATCCTGGTGCACCTGCGCACCCAGGTCGTCGACGAGCAGCGCGGCCACGGCTTTTCCACCGAGGGAGCCGCCATGAGCGCGGCGGCCTGGATGTTCGCCGACCATCGGCGGTTGGAGGGGGCGCAGAAGGTCAGTGCACTCACCGGCAAGCTGCTCGGCCGACGCACCTCGTTCGGCGCCCTCCCCGGCCCGGCTGCCGCATGGAGCGGGGCCCGCGACATCCCCACCCCGCCCAAGGAGACCTTCCGCCAGTGGTGGAACCGTACGGACGGCGGCGACGAGAACGGAACCAAGCGATGAACGCGCGTGAGGAGATCCTCCAGCGGATACGGGCGGCCCGCCCGGGGACTTCTGATCCGGAGACGGTCACCGCACCGCCGACCCCGGATGTGCTCGACCACGAAGCGCTGCTCGAGCTCTTCGTGGAGAACCTGATCGACTACCGCGCGGTGGTCAGCCGATGTGGCCCGACCGAGGTGGCGCGAACCGTCGACCGGGCGTTGGCTGCCCACTCCTGTCGGCGTGTCGTGCTCGCGCCGGCCCTGCCCGAGCAGTGGCACCCGACCGAAACCGAACTCGTGATCGACGACGACCTCGGTGCCACCCAGCTGAACGAACTCGACGCCGTGGTCACTGCTTCGGCGATCGCCATCGCGCAGACCGGAACGATCGTGCTGGACCACCAGCCCGACCAGGGACGTCGCGCACTCTCGTTGGTGCCCGATGTGCATGTTTGTGTGGTGCGGGCCGAGCAGGTCGTCACCTCAGTGCCCGAAGCGGTGGGAAAGCTCCACGAGTCGGCCAAGGCGGGGCGGCCCCAGACCTGGATCAGCGGACCGAGCGCAACCTCGGACATCGAGCTCGACCGGGTGGAGGGCGTCCACGGTCCACGTCACCTCGAGGTCGTCATCGTGGAGTGACCCGGCCGCCTGCGAGATCGGTGGCTGCGCCGCTGCCACATCCAGCGCAACAGCTCGATCAGGGCTGAGGCGGCGATGGCCATGCCAAGTCCCAGCAGCAGGCCCTTCTCCGGCTGGTTCTGGAACGCGGCGCCACCGATAAAGCCCATCAAGGTGCCGTGCAACGCCCAGACGGTGCAGCCGAGCAGGTCGAACACGGTGAACCGTCTGCGTGGGAAACGCATTGCACCGAAGACGATCGTCGTCGCCACCCGACCCCAAGGGATGAAGCGTCCGATGATCAGCGCCATCCCGCCCCGCGCCTCGAGCATACGTTTGGCTCCCGCCAGCGCCCTGCCCCGGCGCGACTGTGCCGGGATGCGTTCCAACGGCCCGGCCGCGGCCCGCCCGATGGAGTACGCGATGTGGTCGCCGATGCACGCGCCGAGCGCGGCGACGAGGACGACCAACGCCAACACCGGCCGCCCCGTTGAACCGGCGTAGACACCCGCCATGATCAACGGCGCCTCGCTGGGGAAGACGGGCACGACGGCGTCGATCATCGAGATCAGTCCGATGACGAGATAGACCCACGGCGACGACATCAGGTCGCCGAGCGCGGTCATGATGCCGTCAAACATGGGCCACCATGGGGCGACGGTAGGACGCCCGGGCAACCGGGCGTTGAACTCGGAGTGACTACTGGGCCCCGGTCAGTCCTCGTCCAACCCGAGGTAGTACTCCAGCCCGACGGTCAACCCGGGGTGGTCGGCGACCTGACGGACGCCGGCGAGCACGCCGGGCATGAAACTGCTGCGGTCGAAGGAGTCGTGGCGGATCGTGAGGGCCTCCCCCACGCCGCCGAAGCACACCTCCTGGTGCGCGACCCGGCCGCGCAGCCGCAGGGCGTGGACGCGTACGCCGTCGGTGTCGGCGCCACGGGCGCCGTCGGGGTCGTGCTCGGTCGCGTCCGGCACCGGTCCCAGACCGGCCTCCCGGCGCGCCTCGGCGATGATCGCAGCGGTCCGGGCGGCCGTTCCCGACGGTGCGTCGACCTTGTCCGGGTGGTGGGTCTCCACCACCTCGACCGACTCGTAGAAACGGGCGGCCTGCCGGGCGAAGGACATCATCAGCAGCGCGCCGATGGCGAAGTTCGGGGCGATGAGCACACCGACGTTTGGCTGCGAATCCAACTGGGCCCGAAGAGAATTCAGCTTCTCGTCGGTCCAGCCGGTCGTGCCGACGACGGCGTGGACCCCGCGCGCGACGCAGTGGGCGACGTTGTCGGCGGTCACGGCGGGCACGGTCAGGTCGATCGCGACCTGCGCACCCCCCAGGTCACCGAGGTCGTCACCGTGGTCGAACTGCCCGACCAGGTCGAGGTCGTCGGCCGCCCCGACGGCGTGCACCGCCGCGGACCCCATCCGCCCGTGGGCACCGATCACTGCCACCTTGATCCGCTCAGTCACCCGGCCCACGATAGGGGCGCCCGGTCGTACGCGGGACGGTCAGTCCGCGGAGAGGACACCGTCGCGTTCGGTGTAGGTCTCGCCGGTCCGCGGGCAGCGATAGCGCCCCTCGGTCCGGTCCTCCAGTGGCACGCCGGCCCGCCCGACCCAGCGCAGGAAGCGTGCCGGGACACCGGCGACCAGCGCGAAGTCCGGCACGTCCTTG
>JASLFY010000346.1 GCA_030150425.1 Yimella sp.
ACCCTCTTCACGGCCAACGGCCGACCGCCACCCAGGCGTACGAGGTGCGCCCGACCGGGACGCGGGCGCGCGCCGTACACGACCAGCAGGCGGTCCCCGTCGCGGTAGGTGGGCAGCACGGACCGGCCTCGCACGACGGCGAGGCCGATCCGGACCTGCTGGGGATCGATCGATCAGTCCTGGGCGCGGTTCGGCGCGTCGTCGGATGGTGCGGCCGATTCGAGCAGCTCGGCCAGGATGCGCCGCAGGAACGACTTCGTACGGTCGTGCTGCGGGCGGGCGATGACCTCGCGCGGCGGACCCTGCTCGACCACGACGCCACCGTCCATGAAGACGACGCGGTCGGCGACATCACGCGCGAACGCGATCTCGTGGGTGACCACGATCATCGTCATGCCGCCCTCGGCGAGTTCGCGCATGACTTCGAGCACCTCACCGACCAGTTCCGGGTCGAGGGCCGAGGTCGGCTCGTCGAACAGCATCAGCTTGGGTTCCATCGCCAGCGCACGCGCGATGGCGACACGCTGCTGCTGGCCGCCGGACAGTTGCGCCGGGTAGTGGTCGCAGCGTTCGCCGAGACCGACCCGCTCCAACAACGCCAGGCCCTGCTCACGGGCCGCCGACTTCGAGATCCCGCGGACGTGGACCGGCGCCTCCATGACGTTCTCCAGCGCCGTCTTGTGCGGGAACAGGTTGAACCGCTGGAAGACCATGCCGATCTCGCGGCGCTGCTCGGCGATCTTCTTGTCGTGCAACCGGTGCAGGGTGCCGCCCCGGTCGTCGTATCCCATGAGGTCGCCGTCGACCCAGATCCGCCCACCGTTGATCGTCTCGAGCTGGTTGATGCAGCGCAGGAACGTCGTCTTTCCCGAACCGGACGGGCCGAGCAGACAGACGACCTCACCGGCCGCGACGTCGAGGTCGATCCCCTTGAGCACCTCGTTTCCGTGGAAGCTCTTGGTGACGTTGAGGGCCTGGACCAGCGGTCGCGTGGTGGTGGAGTCGGTCATCTCAGGTCCCCTTTCCGAGCATGGTGAGCTTGCGCTTGGAGTTGCCCTGGGTGCCGAAGCCGCGGCCGAAGTGACGCTCCAGGAAGTACTGGCCGATCATCAGCACGGTGCAGATCACGAGGTACCAGATGAAGCCCGCAA
This sequence comes from Yimella sp., assembly GCA_030150425.1. GTDB lineage: Bacteria > Actinomycetota > Actinomycetes > Actinomycetales > Dermatophilaceae > Yimella. The sequence goes on from JASLFY010000346.1 coordinate 1,152, forward strand.
CGTAGGCGCCCATGACCCGGCCGGTGTTGTTGCTGACCTGGGTGATCTGGAACCACATCTCCATCGAGATCGGCACCGCGGACAGCAGCGAGGTGTCCTTGACCATCGCGATGGTCTCGTTGCCGGTCGGGGGCACGATCACGCGCATCGCCTGCGGCAGGATGATGCGGCGCATCGTCTTGCCGGGTGGCATGCCGAGTGCCTGCGCGGCCTCGGACTGGCCGCTGTCGACCGACAGGATTCCAGCCCGGGCGATCTCGGCCATGTACGCCGCCTCGGACAGACCGAGGCCGAGGATGCCGACCATGATCCCGTTGGAGAGCGCGTTGACGTTGATCGAACCGATCATCAGCGCGTTGTCGACGCCGAACACCTGCTGGGCGAACGGGATGCCGACGTCGAGCTTCGGGTAGAGGTAGCCGACGCCGGTGCCGAGGATGACCAGCAGCACCAGGCGGGGAATCGCCCGGAAGACCCAGGTGTAGACGAAGGCGACGCCGCGTAGCACCGGGTTGTCGGACAGGCGCATGACGGCCAGCAGGATTCCGCCGACGACGCCGATGACCATCGCGCCGGCGGTGCCGATCAGGGTGCCCTTGACCATGCCCTGCAGCACGGGCGAGAAGTTCATCACCGTCGGCACGAAGGAGAGGTCCCAGCGGTCGTTGGTCAGCAGCGAGCTGACGAACATCGCGACGAGGACGGCGATCGCGGCGACCGCGACCCATCGCCACGGGTGAGGCACCGGCCGGGCGTTGATCTCGCCCGGCCGGTCGGTGGTGTCGGCAGTCATCAGACGCTCGGGTTGACCTGGAAGTCGTTGATCGCTCCGCCGTCGACCTTCCACTTCTTCAGGATCGAGTCGTACGTGCCGTCGGCCTTGATCGCCTTCAGCGCACCGGCCAGCGCCTCCGCGAACGCGGTCTGGTCCTTCTTGACGACCAGGCCGTACGGGGCGGTGTCGTAGTTCTCGCCGAGAGCCTCGAGCTTGCCGCCGCTCTTGTTGACGGCGTCGATCGACACGGGCAGGTCGGCGACCATCGCGTCGGCCTTGCCGCTGGACAGGTCGAGGGTGGCCTTGCTCTGGTCCTGCTCGATCAGCAGGTTGATCGCCTTCTTGCCGGCGGTGGTGCACTTCTTGCTGCGGGCCTGCATGTCGGTGACCTGCACGGTGCCCTTCTGGACGGCGACGGTCAGACCGCAGGCGCTGTCGATGGCGACCTTCTTCGGGTTGCCCTTCGGCACGACCCACTGGCTGCCGGCCTTGAAGTAGCTGATCATCGTGACCGACTTCATCCGGTCGGCGTTGATGGTGAACGACGAGACGCTCATGTCGTACTTGCCTGAGCCGACGCCCAGGATCAGCGAATCGAAGCCGCCGTTGACGTACTTGCCCTTGAGACCGAGCTTGGACAGCACCGCGTTCAGCATGTCGACGTCCATGCCGATGACGGTCTTGCCGTCGGTGTCGAAGTACTCGTTGGGCGGGTACGACGCGTCGGTGCCGATCGTGAGGGTGCCCTTCGCCTTGATCGCGGCGGGGACCTTGTCGGCCAGCGAGGTGTCCTTCGTCGCGCTCTTGACCGACTCGGTCGCCGAGTCGGAGGCACCACCGAGGCTGTCGGAACCGCACGCGGTCAGGCCGAAGGTCAGCGCGATGGCGCCGGCCAGCGCGATGCGCGGGCGCAGGAGGGTGGACGGCATGGGGAGCTCCTTGTGCTGCAACGGGGGCCCGTGGTCCGGGCGCCAGGGTCGCCACATCCTTGCACCGGCCGCCTGGAAGTCGCCGGAGAACCACGCAAGTGTGACCCGGACGTGACGCGGCCGCGGTCAGCCACCCACGTTGCCGCGCAGGCTCTCGCGGAAAGCGAGACAGTCGGCGTACGTCGGCAGCAGGCCCGCGTCGCGCGCCTGCGCGAGGGTCGGGGCTGCGGCGTCCTTCGGCGACAGGACCGGCGACTCCACGGGCAGGTCCAGCCCGATCGCCGGGTCGAGCGGGTGGACGCCGTGTTCCCGATCGGGCGTGTAGACGGCCGAGCAGAGGTAGACCGCGGTCGTGCCACCCTCCAGCGCGCAGAACGCGTGGCCGAGTCCCTCGGACAGGTAGACCGCGCGGCGGTCCCTGCCGTCCAGCAGCACGCCGTCCCACTGCCCGAAGGTCGGCGAACCGACCCGCAGGTCGACGACGTAGTCGATCAGCGATCCCGAAGCCGCGGTGATGTACTTCGCCTGCGACGGAGGGACGTCGGCGAAGTGGATCCCGCGTACGGTCCCGGCCGACGACACCGAGACGTTCGTCTGAACGACCTGCATCCGGTGGCCGATGGCGTCGGCGAGGTGGTCGGCGCGGAAGCCCTCCAGGAAGACCCCGCGGTCGTCCGGGAACTGGCGGGGCGTGACGACCCAGGCGCCCTCGATGGCCAGCGGTTCGATGTTCACGACATCACCCATCCGCGCCGGGCCTCGAGCAGTTCGTGCAGGTACCTGCCGTACCCGCTCTTGAGGAGTTCGTCACCGAGTTCACGCAGCCGTGCGTCGTCGATCCATCCGGCCCGCCACGCGATCTCCTCGACGCAACCGATCTTGAGTGCCTGCTGCTGTTCGACGACGTGGACGAAGTGCGTCGCCGCCATCAGTCCGTCGAAAGTTCCGGTGTCGAACCAGGCCGTGCCGCGCGGCAGCATCGTGACGGTCAGTTCGCCGGTGCGCAGGTAGGCGTCGTTGACGGCGGTGATCTCCAGTTCGCCGCGCGCGCTGGGCCGAAGACCCCTCGCGATCCCGATGACCCGGTTGTCGTAGAAGTAGAGGCCGGGCACCGCGAAGTTGGACTTCGGTCGCTCCGGCTTCTCCTCGATCGAGATCGCCCGCATCGCGTCGTCGAACTCCACGACGCCGTACGACTGCGGGTTGGGGACGTGCAGCGCGAAGATGTGGCCGCCGCGTACGTCGGTGTTCCCCCGCAGGCCGGTGCCGAGGCCGGCGCCGTGGAAGATGTTGTCGCCCAGGACCAGCGCGACGGAGTCGTCGCCGATGAAGTCCGCGCCGATCAGGAACGCCTGCGCGAGGCCGTCGGGGGAGGGCTGGACCGCGTACGACAGGCGGATGCCCCACTGGCCGCCGTCGCCGAGCAGGCGCTGGAACTGGTCCGCGTCGCCGGGGGTCGTGATGACCAGGATGTCGTCGATGCCGGCCATCATCAGGGTCGACAGCGGGTAGTAGATCATCGGCTTGTCGTAGACCGGCATCAGCTGCTTGCTGATGGCGCGGGTGATGGGGTGCAGCCGGGTGCCGGATCCACCGGCCAGGATGATTCCCTTCATGGGGCCGAATCCTAGGGCGGCCAGTATGCTCGGCAGAGTCGGAACGGGGGCGGTCGGCCGTGGGCTGTCCGGATGCGACCAAGAGCAGCAGAGGGGGAGAGCCGGATGCAGGTGCTGGTCACCGGCGGTGCCGGGTTCATCGGCAGCAACTTCGTCCACTTCACCCGGCGCACCCGCCCCGAGGTCCGGATCACCGTGCTCGACGCGCTGACGTACGCCGGTAACACCTCCTCGCTCGACGGGGTCCTCGACGACATCGAGTTCGTCGCCGGTGACGTGGCCGACCGGGGTCTGGTCGACGACCTGGTCTCCCGCGCCGACGCGGTGGTGCACTTCGCCGCCGAGTCGCACAACGACAATTCGCTCGTCGACCCGCGTCCGTTCCTGGACACCAACGTGATCGGCACCTTCACGTTGCTCGAAGCGGTGCGCAACCACGGTGTGCGGTACCACCACATCTCGACCGACGAGGTCTACGGCGACCTCGAACTGGACGACCCGCAGCGGTTCACCGAGGCCACGCCGTACAACCCGAGCAGTCCCTACTCCGCCACCAAGGGCGCCTCCGACCTGCTGGTGCGGGCGTGGGTCCGCTCGTTCGGCGTGCAGGCGACGATCTCCAACTGCTCCAACAACTTCGGCCCCCGCCAACACGTCGAGAAGTTCATCCCGCGGCAGATCACCAACATCATCGACGGCGTACGACCCAAGCTGTACGGCGACGGGCTGAACGTGCGCGACTGGATCCACGTCGACGACCACAACAGCGCCGTCTGGGCGATCCTCGACCGCGGCCGGATCGGCGCCACCTACCTGATCGGCGCCGACGGTGAACAGAGCAACCGCGACGTCATCCAGGACCTGCTGGAGATCATGGGGCAGCCGCGCGACGCGTACGACCACGTCACCGACCGTGCCGGTCATGACCGTCGCTACGCGATCGACTCGAGCCTGCTGCGCCGCGAACTGGGCTGGCAGCCGCAGTACAGCAACTTCCGATCCGGCCTGGTGGCCACCGTCGACTGGTACCGCGCCAACGAGGCGTGGTGGCGGCCGATGAAGGCCGCGGTCGAGCAGCAGTACGCCCGCACCCAACAGGTGATCGACGGGGCCCGGGCATGACCACCGGCTGGGTGGTGTTCGGCGGCACCGGCATGCTCGGCCAGGACCTCTGCGCGCTGCTGCGCGAGCAGGACGTTCCGGTCCGGGCTCTGGGCAGCGCCGAGTGCGACATCCGTGACCTCGCGGCGGCCCGTGCCGCCGTCGACGGTGCGGCCGTCGTGGTCAACTGCGCGGCCTACACCGCGGTCGACGCGGCCGAGACCCACGAGGCCGACGCGTTCGACCTGAACGCGGTCGGTGCCCGCAACGTGGCACTCGCCGCGGCCGGAGCCGGGGCGCGCCTGGTCCACGTCTCGACCGACTACGTCATGGCCGGCGACGACGAGGGCCCGTACGCCGAGGACACTCCGCCGCGCCCGCGGTCCGCGTACGGCCGCAGCAAGGCCGCCGGTGAGTGGGCGGTGGCGCTCGCGGCTCCCGACGCGTTGATCGTGCGGACCGCCTGGTTGTACGGCGCCGGCGGCCCCAACTTCGTCTCGACGATGCTGCGGCTGGCGCAGGAGCGGGACCGGCTGACGGTCGTCGCCGACCAGGCCGGCCAACCGACCTGGACGGTCGACCTGGCCGACCTGATCCTGCGACTGGTGGCGGCCGACGTGCCCGGCGGCATCCACCACGGCACCAGTTCGGGCGAGACGACCTGGCACGGATTCGCGCAGCAGATCTTCCGGCTGCGCGGGCTCGACCCGCAGCGGGTCGAGCCGGTCACCACCGCCGACTACCCGCGGCCGGCGCCGCGCCCGGCCAACAGCGTCCTCGGCCACGACCGGCTGCGTGCCGTCGGTGTCCCTCCGATCCGGCCGTGGGACGAGGCGCTCGCCGCGGCGCTGCCGCAACTCACGCAGCCGATGGGGACGGTGCCGTCGTGCTGATCACCCACCAGCGTGGCCGCAAGCTCGCCCCGAGCCATCCCGTCCGGTGGCACGGTCGGTTGCGCCGACGCCTGCTCGTGGGTGACGTCATCGCCATCGTCGTGGGTCTGTGCGTGGCCGTGATCACCCGGTTCGGAGACCCGAACGAGGAGCAGGTGCGCGGCTTCCTCGGCATCTCCTACACCTGGACCGCGGTCCTGCTCGGGATCGGCTGGCTGTTGAGTTTGTCCGCCTTCCAGGCGTACAGCCTGCGCAATCTGTTCGTCGGGTCGTCGGAGTACCGCAGCATCGCGCGGGCGACCGTGACCCTGTTCGGCGGCGTCTCCATGTTCGCGACGCTGACCCGCACCTTCTTCGCGCGCGGCTTCCTGGCCGTCGCGCTCCCGCTCGGCCTGTTCCTCCTGCTGTTCGGCCGGCTGGTCCAGCGCCGGTTGCTGATCCGGCGGCGGATCGCCGGGGAGTTCACCGAACCAGTGCTGGTGGTGGGTGCTCCCGTCGAGGTGCGACACGTCGTGGAGAGCATTCGACAGCTGCCGGTCGCGGGGTACCAGGTGGTGGCGGTGGCCACCGGCGACGACGACCCTGAGTTCGAACTGGCCGACGGCAGCATGGTGCGCCAGACCGGTGACCTTGACGAATCGGCCCGTGCCGCAGCGCTGTTGGGCGTGACGACGGTCATCGTCGCCGGGCAGAGCCTGGCCGGTCCTGCCTTCCTGCGCCGACTCGGCTGGCAGTTGGAGGAGACCGGTTGCGAGCTGGTGCTGGCCAGCCGGATGACCGACATCGCCGGCCCGCGCATCCACTGGCACCCGCTGGAGGGCCTGCCGCTGATCAGCGTGCAGATGCCGCGCTACTCCGGGATGAAGTACGTCCTCAAGCGCACCTTCGACCTGACGTTCGGCGCCTTGATCCTGCTGGTGAGTGCCCCGCTGATGCTGGTGGTCGCCGTGCTGATCAAGGCCGGCGACGGCGGACCCGTCTTCTACCGGCAGGAGCGGGTCGGCATGAACGGTCGTCTGTTCGCGATGACGAAGTTCCGCTCGATGGTTCCCGACGCCGACCGCAGAGTCGTCGAGCTCGCGCTGCGCAGCGAGGGCAACGGGGTGCTCTTCAAGATGCACGACGATCCCCGGGTCACCTCGATCGGACGGTTCATCCGGCGCTATTCGATCGACGAACTGCCGCAGCTGCTGGACGTGCTCGTCGGCCACATGTCGCTGGTCGGGCCGCGCCCGCCGCTGCCGTCGGAGGTGGAGTCGTACGACCAGCACGTCCACCGCCGGCTGTACGTGAAGCCGGGGATGACCGGTCCCTGGCAGGTCGGTGGTCGCTCCAACCTGACCTGGGACGAGAGCGTCCGCAAGGACCTCTAC
>JASLFY010000371.1 GCA_030150425.1 Yimella sp.
GGACTGGTCACGCGCCGAGAAGGTGCCCGGTGTCGTCCAGGCCTGGCGCGACCTCATCGCGCTGCGGCGCGGCGGATCCGGTCGTACGCGGGGGCTGACCGGTCAGCACACCGAGGTCATCGCGAGCGACGACGAGCGCAAGCTGCTGGCCTACCACCGGTGGGCCGACGGCGGCCCGGGCGACAGCACCGTCGTGGTGCTGAACCTCGCCGGCACCCCGGCCTCCCTCCCGTTGCACTTCCCGGCCGCCGGGTCGTGGGAGCTCGTCCTGAACACCGACGCCTCCAGCTACAACGATGAGTTCGGCGCGGTGGAGACCGGGTCCGTCACCGCCGGCGACGACCCGGTCGACGTCGCGATCGGCCCGTACGCGGCCCTGGTCTTCGCCCTCACTGACTGATCCGCCGACCAGTCATCTCGAACAGGACCCTCAGAACGTCAGCGGCGCGCCGGTCTTCTGCTGTAGCTCTTCCTGCGACACACCGTCGACCAGTTCGCGCACGACCAGACCCTGGTCGGCGACGTCGATGACCGCGAGGTCGGTGATGATCCGCTGCACCACGCGCTTGCCGGTCAGCGGGAGGGTGCACTCCTGAAGGATCTTGTGGCTGCCGTCCTTGGCGACGTGCTCCATCAGCACGATCACCTTCCGCGCGCCGTGGACCAGGTCCATCGCGCCACCCATCCCCTTGACCATCTTCCCGGGGATCATCCAGTTGGCGATGTCGCCGGCGACGCTGACCTGCATCGCGCCCAGGATCGCGGCGTCGACCTTGCCGCCGCGGATCATCCCGAAGCTGGTCGCCGAGTCGAAGATGCTCGCGCCCTTGCGCAGGGTGACGGTCTCCTTGCCGGCGTTGATGAGGTCGGGGTCCTCCTCGCCCTCGTACGGGTAGGCGCCGGTGCCGAGGATGCCGTTCTCCGACTGGAGCACCAGCTCGACGTCGTCGCCGACGTAGTTGGGCACCAGGGTGGGCAGACCGATGCCGAGGTTGACGTAGTCGCCGTCCCGCAGTTCGCGCGCGGCGCGGGCGGCCATCTCTTCACGGGTGAGTGCCATCGGTTCAGGCCTCCTGCTGCTGCCGCGGACGGGTGGTCACGCGCTCGATGAGTTTGTCGTCGGCCTGTTCCGGGGTGAGTGCGACCACGCGGTGCACGAAGATGCCGGGGAGGTGGACGTCGTCGGGGTCGATCTCCCCCGGCTCGACGAGGTTCTCGACCTCGGCGATCGTGATCCGACCGGCCATCGCGCAGGCCGGGTTGAAGTTGCGGGCGGAGGTGCGGAACACCAGGTTGCCGTGGCGGTCACCCTTGAACGCCCGGACCAGCGCGAAGTCGGTCGCGATGGACTCCTCCAGGACGTACTCGCGCTCCTCGCCGAGCGAGTCGAAGGTGCGGGTCTCCTTGGCCGGCGACTCCACCTCGACCCCACCGTCGCTGTCGTACTTCCACGGCATGCCGCCCTCGGCGACCTGGGTGCCGACACCGGTCTGGGTGTAGAACGCCGGGATGCCGGCGCCGCCGGCGCGCAACTTCTCCGCGAGGGTGCCCTGCGGCGTGAGGCGCACCTCCAACTCCCCGGAGAGGTACTGCCGGGCGAACTCCTTGTTCTCCCCGACGTACGACGCCTGCACGCGGCTGATCCGCTTGTCCGCCAACAGGATTCCCAGCCCGGCGCCGTCGACGCCACAGTTGTTCGAGACGACCGAGAGGTCGTCGGCGCCCTGGTCGTGCAACGCCTTGATCAACACAGTGGGAATCCCGCAGAGCCCGAAACCACCGACGGCGAGCGAGGCACCCGACCCGATGTCGGACACCGCCTCCGCGGCCGACGCAACAACCTTGTCCATGGCCCCGATGCTACGACTCGCGGAGGTGACGCCGATCACACCCTCCCCGGGCTGCGTACGCTGGCCGCATGGGCAAGCGGATCGCGGTGGCACTCGGTTCGGGCGGCGCCCGCGGTTACGCCCACATCGGCGCGCTCGAGGTGTTGGCCGAGCGCGACCTGGAGATCGTGACGATCGCCGGCACCTCGATGGGAGCGCTGGTCGGGAGTTTCGCCGCCTCCGGCCGGCTCGACCACCTCAAGGAGTGGTCGCTCAGCCTCACCCAGCGCGACATCCTGCGACTGGTCGACCCGAGCCTGCGCGGCCCCGGTGTGGTGCGGGCCGAACGGATCATCACCAAGATCGCCGACCTGCTCGCCGACTCACGCATCGAGGACTTCGCGATCCCGTTCACCGCCGTCGCGACCGACCTGGACGACCGCCGGGAGGTCTGGTTCCAGCGCGGCCCGGCCGACGTCGCCATCCGCGCCTCGATCGCGATGCCCGGGGTGATCCAGCCGGTGATGGTCGACGGTCGGATGCTGGTCGACGGCGGCCTGATGAACCCGATCCCGATCGACCCGACCCGCGCGGTCCCCTCCGACCTGACCCTGGCGATCTCGCTGAACGGCGTACGGCAGAGCCAGGGGCGCTCCGAGGCGGTGCCGATGTCGCCGCTGCGCACCTTCCTGGAGGGGCGCGAGTCTCTCACCCGCGGTGCCCGACTGGTGCGCGACGAGTTCCGCGACAACGCCACCGTGCAGCGGCTCACCACCCGTCTGGCGGAGCGACGCGCCGCCCACGACGCGGCGATCGAACCCGACGGGCTCGACGCCCTGCTCGGGGCACGCCTGCCCAAGGACCTGACGACCCTGGAGATGTTCAACCGGTCGTTCGACACCATGTCGTCGCTGGTCGCGCGCTACCGGATGGCGTCCAACCCCCCGGACGTGCTGGTGACGCTGCCGTCCGACGCCTGCCGCACCCTGGAGTTCCACCGCGCCGCCGAGATGATCGACCTCGGCCGTACGCTCACCGCCCGCGCCCTGGACGACGCCGGGCTCTGACCCACGATTCGGAGGTCAGAGCCCGGCGTCAGCCGGTCGGCGGTCAGTCCGCCGACGGCTGTACGACGGCAGCCCCGCCCCGCACCTGCTGCTTGCGCGCGCCACGCCCGCGCGCCTTGAGGCGGCGGTCGAGGTACTCGGCCAGCTTCGAGATCGAGTAGTTCACGATGATGTAGATGACCGCGACAACGATCAGCGTCGGCACGATGTTGGCGTTGTTCGTGCCACCGGTCTGGCTCTGGTAGAGCAGCTCGCCGTAGAGCACGTTGTAGCCGAGCGCGGTGTCCTTCAACACCACGACCAGCTGGCTGATGATCGCCGGCAGCATCGCGGTGATCGCCTGCGGCAGCAGGATCATCCGCAGCGTCTGCGCCGGGTTCAGCCCGACCGACAGACCGGCCTCACGCTGCCCGGCCGGCAACTGCCCGACACCGGAGCGGACGACCTCGGCCA
>JASLFY010000402.1 GCA_030150425.1 Yimella sp.
CACCGCCACCAGCCCCGTCAGTCCGACCAGGACAGGGCGGGCCACCCCGACGGATCGCCCGCGCCGCCAGAGCTCCTGGGCGCACCAGCCGAGCGCCAGCGCCACGAGCAGCACCCACGGGGCGACGAACTTCTGCGCGTCGCGCAGCAACCCGCCGCCGGGGACGTCGGTGACGATCCAGGTGACCACTCGGTCGCCGCCGGGCAGGGATCCGGCCGCGGCGATCAACAGACCGACGACGCCGGCCACGGCGAGGCCGACCACTGCCGGGTCACGACGCCGACGGGTGCCCAGTCCGGCGACGGTCAGCGCGCCGAGCGTCCCGACCAGGGCCAGGCCCGCGACGAGGACCGTGTCGCGTCCGGCGAACCAGACGCCCCGGTTCCAGATGCCGCCGCCGGTCAGCAGCGACCCGAGGACGCCGTACGGCGTGTCGGCCCGCGACATGAACGCGACGACCCCGGCGGGATCGGCGCTGTCCCGCGGGGCGAGGACCAGGAACGGGAACCACCACGCGCTGTTCGCGACCAGGAAGGCACCCAACGGCACCCCGAACCGGCGTACGACCGGCAGAGCCGGACGCGGGTCGTCGCCCGGCACCACCAGCACCGCCAGGGTGACCAGCAGGCCGAGCACCGCGCCCGTGCTGCCGGTGAGCGCCGTCAGCAGGGTCCACAGCAACAGCCGGAAGAGCCCGCACCTTTCGCCCCGCCGGAAAGCCGCGATGGCCCGGGCCAGGAACGGCAGGCAGGCGTAGCCGAGCAGGAAACCCCAGTGGCCGATCGCCAACCGCTCCCCGACGTACGGGTTCCACGCCGCGGCGAGCGCGGCCACGACCGCGCCGAGCCGACTGCGGAAGAACGAGGCGGCGCCGGCGGCGACGCCGACGAAGACCAGCAACAACAGCACGTGCTGGACGACCCACCCCGGGGCGACGTACGACGCCAGCGAGACGACAAGGTCGCCCGGGACGGCGCGCGGCACGGAACCGTCGATGCCGAGCGTGCGCTCGGAGAGCGCGAGGTGCGGCACGAACACCATGTCGTAGAAGAGCAGGTAGCCCGGGCGCAGCGCCGGACCGAGCGCGGCGCAGCCGGCGAGCAGGCCGACCAACGCACCGAGCGCGGTCGGCGACGTCAGCCGCTCGCGGGTCGAACGCGTGGGGATCGTGCTCATTCGAACTCGGCGAACGCGGCGCCCATCCGCGCGCACTGCGTCGGCAGGTCGTGGTCGGCGATCATCCGGGCCCGGTTCTGCCGCCCCACCCGCGCCCGCAGCTCGTCGTCGGCCAGGAACCGCAGCAGGGCGTCGGCGAGCTCCTCCACGCCGCCGTCGGCGGCCGCCGGGTCGACCAGCAGGTTGGGTTCGTGGACGGCCTCGTCGTTGGTGCCGCAGCGCGTGGTCACCACCGGCAGCCCGCACGCCTGCGCCTCGAGGTAGGCGAGGCCGAGCTGCTCGGACCATTTCCAGGTCGGCCGCGGTGCCGTGCAGAACACCGCCCCGTTCCGGAGCAGGTCGGCGACGCCGTGGGCGTCGAGCTGCCCGGCCAGGCGTACGCCGGTGGTCGGGTCGGCGGCCGCCTGCTCGACCAGCGGACGCAGGTCCCCCTGGCCGGCGACGACGAGCTCGGCCTCGGGCATCCGGCTCCGGACGATCCGCATCGCCGACAGCACCGTGTCGATGCCCTTGTTCTCGGCCAGCGGTGAGGTGAAGACCACCCGCGGGCGGTCGGCGGCGGCACCGGGGCTGAACAGTTGGGTGTCGACGCCGGGCTTGACCACGCGGATCTGTTCGTCGGCAAAACCGTTGAGCAACAAGTGATCTCGCGCGGCGTCGACCATGCACAGCAGCAGGTCGGCGGAGCGGCAGGACTCCAGTGCCTGCCGGTAGAGCGGCACCCGGTAGAGCGGCTGGTAGGGCATGTTCTCCCAGGTGACCACGGCCTGCTTCACCCGGCGGCCGCTGCTCGCCGCGCGCTCCCGCCAGCGCGACGCCTGCCCGGTCACCAGCGAGCAGAGCTCCAGGCTGGCGACCCAGTCGACGTCTTCCGCGGACCGGTCCCGCAGCCCGTCGACCCACGCCAGAGCACCGGCTTCGACGAACCGCTTCACCGGTCGGCGGTAGCTGGACGGCACCCACTCGATGTCGCCGACCGGTTCCTGCGCGGCCAGCGCGGTGACCCGGGTGTCGGGCATCTGGGACATCCAGTAGAGCTCCCGGCGCGCCCGCTGGTCCGGCAGCGAGACCCAGAGCAGTCGGCGCAGCGCGCTCGCGTTCATCGCCCGCTCATCGAGCCGCGCGGTCGCGGCGCCCGCGGCGTGCGCCGAGGCTGTAGCCGGCCACCTCGAGCGACCGCAGCAGCACCATGCCGCCGGCGTGAACCGGATCGCGCAGCAGTTGGCCGCGGTGGTCGACGTACGCCTTCAGCAGGGCCTTGCCCTGCGCGCCGACGGCGCCGTCGTGCTCGGCCGCCAGGGCCGGGATGCTGCGGCCGTAGTAGTAGCGCTTGCTCAGGACGTCGCGGATGGTCAATCGACCCTCGTCGTGGTCGACGATGATGGGCGCAAGTTCGATGCGCGCGCCGGCGGCGAGCATCCGCAGCCGCAGGTCGGCGTCCTCCGGGCCCGACATGTCGAGGTTGAACCCGCCAGCACCGAGCAGGAAGTCGCGACGCAGCAGCCGCGGGTTGTGCAGCCACGGCTGATCCAGGTAGCACTCCCGCTCCAGCGCGCGGCAGTCGGTCCAGAAGCCCTCACCGATGGTGCGCTCGGGCAGCGCGACACCGGCCGCGCCCCTGGTCACCGCCGTACGCAGCGCGACCTCGACGGCGGTCGGCGGCAGGATCATGTCCGAGTCGAGCCACAGCACCCACTCGCCCTGCGCCTCCCGGATCCCGCGGTTGCGCTGCGCCGACCGTTCCGGGCCCTCCGTGATGACCCGGTCCGCGAGTTCCGCGGCGATCCGCGCGGTGGCGTCGGTGCTGTGGTTGTCGACCACGATCAGTTCGAGCGGGCGGTGCGTCTGCTGCACCACCGAGCGCAGGCAGGCGGCGATCGTCCGTTCGTTGTTGCGGGTCGGGACCACCACGGTCACGACGGGAGCGGCGGTCATGGGGCTGAATCTCCTTCGGATCGGCCGATCGCCAGCACTCCGGCGAGGGCCATGACGAGACCGGCACCGGCGAGGTGGTGCGGCCACAGGCTCTGTGAGACGGCATTCGCGCTGACGGTGCCCCGTAGATCGCCGATCAGCACCAGGTAGACCGGGATCGACACCAGGACCAGTGCGGCTCCGGCCAGCACCAACCAGCCGGGACGGACCCGACCGGTACGCATGGCCGCGACCACCACGAGGGCGCTCACCAGTCCGGCCCAGCCGACGAAGAAGCCGGCCGCGGCGACGAGTCCGACCTCGAAGGCGATGCGGGGGAACCGGCGGGCGAGCGGGGTACGAATGACGGAGGGCTCGTCGTCGTCCGGCGCAGCGCGCAGCCGCCCACGGCGCAGGGCGAGTCCGACCACCAGCAGCGCGCCGAGCAGGACCAGCAGGGAAATCCCGAGGGCGACGTACGACGCGCGCTGCGGGCCGTACGCCATCCGGATCGTGTACGTCCCGCCCTGCGGGATCCGCCAACCGGTCGAATACCCGTCCAGCAGAACGGGTTTGCCGAGCGACTTGCCGTTCGCGGTGGCCGTCCAGCGGGCGTCGTACGACTGCCCCAGGACGACGTCGAAAGCGCCCTTCGCGGTGACCTTGACGGTCTTGGCGGCGCTGCCGTCCTGGGTGATGCGGACCGTCGGCTGGGTGGTCGCGGCCGCCTTCGCGCGGACCGTGTCGCGCAGTTGCATCCCGTCCAGGACGAACCCGGATGCCTGCTCGATGCGGTGCTCGCCGGCGCCGAGGGTGAGCTTGCCGCAACCGACCCAGCGGGTGCCCTGGTCTCCTGCGTCGGCCAGCTTGTCGGTGTCCGGACGCATCCGCACCGGCTGCCCGTCGACCGTTCCGACGACGAGGCAACGACCGGCCGACGTTCCTGCCGCGTCGAGCGGACCGGCCTGGTCCTGCTTCATCGTGTACCCGGTGTCGATGGTGGTGAACCGCGCCGGCGGGCCGTCCTTCGGACCGGCCGCGGCGTGCAGCGTGACCCGTACGGTCCGACCCCGGACGGCCGGGAAGGTCACCTTCGCGGTGCCCTTGTGCTTCAGCTTCACCTCGGCGACCTGCTTGCCGTCGACGGTGACGACCGCGGAGTCGGCCCACTGCGTCTTGGCCGGGTCGGCGAGCGAGGCCTGCTGGTCGATGCTGACCGACGAGATGGAACGGGTCGGGGTGGTCAACGTCCACCACGACTTGTCGAAGGTGCCGCCCGGCGACCAGGCGGTGTCGGCGCGGCCGTCGGCCGCCATCGACGCGCGGGTGCTGCCGAGGTGGAAGTAGAAGTCCGAGGACGTCGCCGAGACCGCGTCGGGATACCCGGCGACCAGGTCGTAGACGTGCTCCAGGTCGCCGTCGTAGCGCACGTCGGCCGACGGTTCGTAGGTGCGCCGGTCGGGCAGCGTCACGATCCGCCGCAGTCCGGTCTCGGCGTCGTCGCGGGGCGAGGAGGTGCCCTGGTAGCGGGACAGCAGGACGTCCAACGGGGTCTTGTCGAACGCGGCCCGCTGGCTCGGCGTCAGCTGCTGGTAGACGCGGTTGAACGTGATCGGGGTGCGTGCGGTCCGGATCGCGCGCTGGCCGGCGAGCTGTACGTCGGAGATGCCGACCAGGCTGTAGCCGGAGCCGCGGACGCTGCGGACCGAGAGCTTGACCTGCGAGGCGGTCAGCGACCCGAAGTCGAACTCGGCGTAGCCGTGGTCGGGCAGCTTCTGGGTGATCGAACGGCCGCCGGCGGTCACGGTCAGCTGGTCGATGTGGACCCCGCCGACCTGCGCCTGCTGCACGCGCACCTTGCCGACCGTGATCGGCGTCGGCTCGGTGACGGTCGCGCTCTGCCCGACGGCGCGGCGGAAGTCGCCGAACAGCCAGGACGTCGACGGGTCTCCGTCGAGGATGTTCTCCGGGCTCGCGTACGGCAGGTCGAAGAAAGTCGTGCCCTGGTCGCTCGCGGTGACGGTCGCCCCGGACCGCACCAGCACCGTCTGGTCGTCGGCGGTGCCCAGCGCGCGGGTCGTCGTCGCTGGATCGGACGCCGCCAGCAGCGCGCCCTCGCCGTTGGTCAACCGGTTCGGGATGGCGTTGCGCCGCGCGTTGGTGTCGGTGATCACCAGCCCGTGCGACGAACCCAGAAGCGGCGCAAGGGTTTTCGCGTCGGTGCCGGCGGCGTAGCGGAAGCCGGGCATCGAGCGCAGCTTCCCGGCAGCGGCAAGCTGGCTGACCGACCAGCCGTCACCGGCGACGACCAGCGACCCGGCGTCGCTGCGCGCCCGGACGGCGGTGGTGGAGTCCTTCACCGCGTACATCTGCACGGGGTACATCAGGCCCTCGCCGTTGGCGTACGCGTCGGTGCCGGGACCGAAGACGTACTCCCCCGGCGAGCCGAAGTTCGACTCGCCGAACAGGCCCGGGTCGGCGCTCAGCGTGCGGTCGATCTGCGCCGGGCGGGCGCCGCCGTCGGCCTCCCAGGCGACGTCGTGGCGCAGCAGGATCTTGTCGACGCCGAGGTAGCGGGCGTACGTCGACATGGCGTCGTCGGGCGCCACGCCGGACTGCAGCGCGTCGTCCATCGCGGCGAGGTAGTTGCCGCCGGGCGCGGACGCGTTCGGGCTGGTCTCCGGCAGGACGGCGTCGCGGCGCAGCAACGAGTTCGGCAGGTCGTCCGGCCGCTGCGCGGTCCAGCGGTAGCTCGGGCGGACCTGGCCGGGCAGGAAGAGCACCCGGGAGTTCGGGTTCCCCTGGTCGGCGGCGGCCGCCGCCTTCTTCCAGTAGTCGGGGATGTTCATCTGCGAGGTGTAGAGCCGGTTGGTCAGCGCGGGCAGCGACCAAGCCGCCAGCAGCACCGCCGCCAACGACGCCGCCACCGGCCGGGCCAGTCCCGCCGCCCCTTCACGCCCGCGCAACCGGTACGCCAGGCGTTCCGTGCCGAGCCCGATCGCGATCGACAGCCCGAGCGCGAGCACCGCGCCGATCTTGTTGGTGGTGCGGAACGCCGAGGCTGCCGGGTCGGCGAACACCTTCGCGAGCAGCGCGCCGAACGGTGAGGTCTGGTGGTTCTCGCCGGGGAACATGCCGACCATCACGACCGCGGCGATCGCGACGCACCCGGCGCTGATCCCGCGGGCCGCGCCGGGGGTCCACCGCATGGCGACCAGGCCGAGGACCGGCCACAGGATGGTCAGCACGATCACCACGGAACTGACCAGGAAGATCGCGTCCTGCGGCACCCAGGCGCCACTCGCGCCGCTGCCGTAGAGCGGCCACATGCCCAGGCCGCGCAGCACCTCGGGGAACGAGGAGACCTTGGCGATCCCGTCGAGGGTCTCGGACTGGAGCACGATCTGCCGCCCCGTACCGAGCGCAGCTCGCGCCGGCACCAGCCAGTAGAGCGAGAGTCCGACCACCCAGAGCAGGCACTTACCGGTGACGCGGGCCAGGTCGACCGGCCGGATCTGCCAGGACAGCCGGGCGAACACCAGGACCGGCAGCAGCGCTGCGAGCTGGAAGATCGGCACGATCGCGACGTTCATCCCGCTCATCGCGGCGAAGACCAGCCCGAAGACTGCGGTCCACGCCCACCCGCGCGGCTGCTGCAGCGCACGGACGAAGGCGATCAGCAGCCACGGCAGCAGCGCCAGCGGCAGCAGGATGGCTAGCGTGGTGCCGGCCTGCAATTGGTACGGGTTGGCCAGGTAGACGACGCCGGCCACCAGCCCGGCCCAGCGGCTCGCGGTCGGGACGAGCACGCGGACCAGCCGGTTCGCGCCCCAGGCGGCGAGCACCCAGAGCAGGAAGTGGAAGACCTTGAACGCCCACTCCGGGTCGAGCCCGAGGAAGCGGAGCAGTCCGACGACGACCAGCACCGGCGCGAGGCCGACGTTGAAGTTCGCCGACCCGAGGTACGGCGAGGAGGTCCAGCCGGACAGATAACGGCCGAGGGTGTCCCAGGGCGCGAGATAGACCTCGGGCTTGATGTCGGTGTAGAAGCTGCCGAAACCGTTCAGCCCGACGACCAGGGCGAGCAGCAGGACGAGCAACGAGCACACCGCGGTGTACCTGTTCAGGTGTCGTCGCAAACGTCTCGCTCCGGCGTTCCGCCACCCCGACGGGCGGCTCTTCGGTCAGGTCGTCCGCTCAATATAACGGTGAGTAACCTGGGTCACGTCCGTCCGTCCGTCACGTAGCCAGGGGTCGATGATCAGTACGCGTGCCACGCGCCATCGGGCCCTCGGCGCGGTCCTCGGCCTGGCCATGGGGTTCTCGAACCTGCTCGGCTACCTGATGGTCCTGCTGCTCACCCGCTCGCTCGGACCGGCCGACTTCGGCGGCTACACCGCGCTGTCGACGTACGGCGTCCTGCTGGCCATCCCGGCCGGCGCCTTCCAGGTGGTGGTGGCGCGGCGGGTCACCGGCGACACGCAGGAACGCACCTCCGGGCTGTCGTCGGCACTCCTGCTCGGAGCCGGCACCTTCGCGATCACCTGCCTGCTGGCACCGGTGCTGACCGACGCCTTCCACGTCAGTTCGGTGTGGTCGGCGGTCTTCCTCGCCGGCATGTTGCCGTCGATGATGCTGACCGGCTGTTTCCAGGGCATCCTGCTCGGCCGAGAACGCCTGGACCGACTCTCCCTGCTCTACCTGGTCAACGCGCTCACCCGGCTGGGCGCCGCCGCGCTGGCTGCGGCCCGTGGCTTCTCCGTCGTCCAGGTGTTCGCTGTCATGTGCCTCGCGGGTGCGATCACCGCCACGGCCGGGGCCGCCCTCACCGCGGGTGAGCTGCGCACCCTTCCGCGTACCGGCCACGACCTGACGCTGGAGATGGTGCGCTCCAACAGCACCCTCGCCGCGTTCGTCGTGCTGACGAACGTCGACGTCCTGCTGGCCCGTCACTTCCTGAGCCCGCACGAATCGGGCGGTTACGCTCTCGCGTCGACATTCGGCCGCGCGATGTGTTGGGGCACCCAGTTCATCGCGCTGATCGTCGTGCCGCGGATGCGCGGCGCGGACCCGACCCGGGCGCTGCTGCGCGCGGGCGCACTCGTCCTCGGCATCGGTGTGCTCGGCGCCGGACTGATCGCGCTCTCCCCCGCCGGCTGGATCAGCCTCGCCGGCGGATCCGAGTTCTCCTCGTACGGCCGACTCGCCCTGGTGTGCGTCGCCCTCGGCGTCGCGTGGGCGCTGGCCCAGGTGTGGCTGTTCTCCGAGATGGGCAGCAACTCCGGCGCGCTCGGCGCGCTGACCTGGGTCGTCGTCGCCGCCGAGTTCGTCGTGATCTGGGTGTGGGCCCACCACAGCGCCGGGCAGATCGTCACGGTCTGCCTGGTCGGCGCCGCGTGCATCGCGGTCGTCGGCCTGCTGCGGGTCGTACGCCGACACGCGGCGCTCGACGTCGCGCGCGAGTCAGCGCTGTTGGCCGTCGCCGATCGCCCGTGAGCGCGACAGCAGAACCTTCGCGCCGGCCTTGACCACGCCCGGGAACCGGTCGACCAGCTTCCAGGCGACGGTATTGACCCGGTCCTGCACGGTGGTCTGGTAGACGCGCAGCGCCTCGTCCGTACGCGACAGGGCCTGTCCGCGGGCCGCTCCCGGCGTACGCCGGAACACCAGCGCGTGCAGACCGTTCGCCCACCGCGGGTCGTCGGCGTGGGCGGCGTCCCAGGTCGCCTCGATGGTCCAGCCCGGGTGGCGCCGCAGGAACAGCCGGTGCGCCTTCTGCACCACCGGCCACGACGCGTCGTCGACCAGCACCAGCGCCTCGTCGGCGAGCAGGGGCTCGACGACAGCGAGGGCGAGGTAGTGCGACAACAGGGTGTGCTCGCCGTCGTAGAAGTAGACGCCGACCGGGCGGTCGAGCCGGCCCGGCTCGGCCATCAGCCGGAAGCAGTCACCCTCGAGCAGTTCGACGCGCGCGTCGGCGGCGTACCGAGCGAGGTTGTCCATCAGCTCGCCGCGGGCCTGTTCGCCCTGCATACCGAACTCGAGGAAGTTCTCCATCACGAAGAAGCTCTTGTCGGCGTTGCCCTGCACCGCGGCGCACAGCGAGCGGCCCTTGAAGGTGCCGACCTCGAGGTAGGCCTCCTGCTCCGGCATGACCGCGGCGGCGAGTTGCAGCACCGCCAGCTCGTTCGGACCGGTGTATCCGGCGACTTCGGTCGCCAGTTCGGCCCATTGCGGGTCGATCGGGTCGGTGTCCTGCGGATCGCCGGGGAAGACGTCGGTCAGCCGGGCGAAGAATGCGGAGGTGTCCATCGGTTCAGCGGCGCCGATCCGAGCGGGTCTCGGGTTCGCCGTACTCGTCGTCGGCATCCTCACCATCAGCCTCGTACGCGTCCTCGTACGACCGACGTCCGGACGCGCGGCGACCCGCGGCGCGGGTGTCCGCTGCACGGTCGTCCGCGGCTCGGCGCTCGACGGCGGCGCGACGCTCGCCGCGTCCGTCGACCTGGTCGCGGTCGTCGTCCTCCCGCACCGCACGCGTCTGTTCGGTGCGGTTCACGCCGAACAGCACGACCCCGAGCACCGCAAGCAGCAGGCCGACGCCGGCGCTGATCATCGCGCGGTAGAGCGCGGCGTCCGGCACGCCCTGGCAGACGCCCTTCGCCCAGTCGGAAGTCGGCGGGTTGTGGGCCGAGCCGCACCCGAAGACACCGTTCGTGCTCGGCACCCACAGCGGGGTCAGGTAGTTGTAGAGCGCGTAGCCGAGGAACGGCAGCGCGGCGAGCAGCGCGATCTTGCTGCCGGTGCGCAACGAGAGAACGGTGCGCGTCTCGTAGCCGCGTTCGTCGGGGCGCGTGTCGAGCCGGTCGGAAGCCATGGGCGGGATACTACCTTTCGGTAACCTGCGGTCTGCGAGCACCGGTGAGCCGGATCACATCTGCTTATGATGCCCGCCGAGCATCCTGCCGAAGCCCCTGCGAAAGATCGATTGCGTGAGCGCCCACCAGCACAAGTCC
>JASLFY010000041.1 GCA_030150425.1 Yimella sp.
GGCCGCGTCGCGGTGCTGTCGTACCACTCGCTGGAGGACCGGATCACCAAGCGGGTCCTCGCCGAGGGCGCCCGCTCGACCGCGCCGGTCGACCTGCCGATCGAACTGCCCGAGCACCAGCCCTACCTCAAGCTCCTCACCCGCGGCGCCGAACAGCCGCTCGAGGCCGAGACCACCACCAACCCGCGCGCCGCCTCCGCCCGGCTGCGCGCAGCCGAACGCGTACGCCGTACGAAGGGACCCGCCCGATGAGCCAGATCGCCGCCCGCCCGTTGCCCGTCCGTCGCGCGCCGCGCGGCACCAACCCGACCGCGACGCGTGCCCGGCTCAAGCTGGTGCAGCCTGCGGTCGCCCAGCAGTCCGGTGTCGGTTTCGTGGTGCTCTGCGTGTCCCTGGTCGTCGCCGGTTTCCTCAGCGTCCTGCTGCTCAACACGGCCCGCGCCCAGCAGCAGTACACGATCGACGACCTGCAGGGGCAGACCTCGCGACTGGCCGGCACCCAGCAGGAACTGAGCTCCGAGCTCGACGCGGTCTCCGCCCCGCAGCAGCTCGCGCTGAAGGCCCAGGCGATGGGGCTGGCTCCGGCGACCAAGGTCCGCTACGTGCGTTCCTCGGATCACCGGGTCGTCGGCGTGGCGAACGGGGCGGCCGTCGGGTCGACGTTTACCGTTGACACGCTGCCGACCACCCCGACCTCGAAGCTCGCCGGACTGGCTGTTTCGACCGCCGGAGCGTCGGTGGTCGTGGCGGCACCCAAGCCCCAGTTGGCGCCGGTGACCCAGGCGGAATCGGCCCCGGCCGACCCCACCACCGCCGCGAAGTCCGCCCAGCAGAACACCCCGAAGACGGCCAAGCAGAAGAACTGATCGCCGGCCAGACCCGATCCGTGAGGTGACAAGTGACCCCATCCCGTCCGACGGGGCAGCGACCCCCGACGCGTCAGCGGCCCGCCGGTGCCGCCGGACGAGGCGGGAAGGCAGCGGCCAAGCCGACGGCCACGAGGTCGCGCACCGCTCCCGGGCCGGGTCGGCGTAACAGCCCGACCGTCGACCTCGATCGTCGCCGGCAGGCACGTCAGTCCGAGCGCCCGGCGCAACGTCCGGCCGGCAAGGGTGGCAAGGGCGGCGGTCCGCGCCGCCCCGAGCCCGTACGCCTCGGCCTGGGCCACCCGCGCCGTCGCGCCCGCTTCCTCCTGGTCGCGGTCATGATGGTCCTCACCGTCTTCGTCGCCCAGTTGTTCCGGGTGCAGGGCATCGACGCCGCGTCGGTCGCCCAGCAGGCGTTCAGCGAACGAGCCCAGAAGCAGACGATCCCGGCCAAGCGCGGTGACATCGTCGACGCCAACGGTGTCGTGCTCGCCCGTTCGGTCGAGCGCCGCAACGTCACCGCCGACCCGCTCGCGGCCAGCACCTACAAGGTGAAGGACCCGATCACCAAGAAGTCCCGCGTCGTCGGTCTGCAGGGCGTCGCCGACGCCATCGCGCCGATCGTCGGTGGCGACTCGGCCCAGATGCTGACCGCGCTGCAGCAGACGTACGACAAGAAGCGCCGGTTCATGTACCTCATCAAGGACATCTCGCCGGAGCAGTGGAACAAGATCTCCGACCTGCGCATCCCGGGCATCTTCAGCGAGCGCACCGTGAAGCGTGAGTACCCGCAGGGCACCTCCGTGGCGCCGCTGATCGGTTGGGTGAACGGCGACGGCAGCCCCGGCGGCGGCGTCGAGCTGCAGGAGCAGTCGGAGCTCAACGGCACCCCGGGCGTCCACCTGTACGAGCGCGCACCCGACGGCACCGTGATCGCCACCGCGAACAACTCCGACACCCCCGCCGCCGACGGCAAGGGTGTGGAGCTCACCATCGACAACGACCTGCAGTGGCAGGCGCAGAACCTCATCTCGTCCGCGGTGCAGAAGACCGGCGCGCTCAGCGGCGACGCCGTCGTCATGGACACCAAGGGCAACCTGCTGGCCGTGGCCAGCGCGCCGAGCTTCGACAACAACTCGATGTCCACCGCGAGCGGGTCCACGTTGTTGTCCCGTCCGTTCAGCGAGGCCTACGAACCCGGTTCGACCAGCAAGGTCGTCACCATGTCCGCGGCCCTGCAGGAGGGCATCGCGACGCCGTCCACCCAGGTGGAGGTGCCGAACCGGTTGCCGCGGGCGGGCAAGAACTTCAAGGACTCCGAGGAACACGCCACCGAATACCTCACGGTTGCCGGTGTGCTGGCCAAGTCGTCCAACATCGGCACCATCAAGATCGGTGAGAAGTTGCCGCCCCAGACGCTGAGCCAGTACATGGCGAAGTTCGGCCTGGGCAAGGCGACCGGGGTCAACTTCCCGGGCGAGCAGCGCGGCATCATCAAGCCGTTCCAGAAGTGGACCGGCTCCACCCGCTACACCGTGCTCTTCGGTCAGGGTCTGTCCAGCACCGCGATCCAGCAGCTCGGGGTGTTCCAGACCATCGCCAACGGTGGTGTCCGGGAGCCGATCAAGCTGGTCAAGGGGATCCAGAACTCCGACGGCGGCTACAGCCCGCCGACCGATACCCGCACCCCGCAGCGCGTGGTCTCCACGACCGTCGCGTCGGAGATCACCAAGATGATGCAGGGCGTCATCGACGACCGAGGCACCGCGAAGAAGGCGGCCGTCCCGGGCTACAACGTCGCCGGTAAGACCGGTACCGCGGAGCGCTACGACGAGAAGCTGGGCCGGTACGACGGTTACACCGCCTCGTTCATCGGCTTCGCGCCGGCCGAGAAGCCGCGCTACGTCATCTCGGTGGTGCTGCAGCGTCCGAAGACCAGCATCTACGGTGGCGAGGTCGCCGCGCCGGTGTTCTCCCAGCTGATGCTGGCCGCACTGCAGCGCGGCAAGGTCCCGCCGAGCACCACCAAGCCCGCGTTGTACGACCTCACCTACGACCCCTCGAAGGGCAGCAAATGATCCCGATGTCCCTGGCGCAGATCGCGTCGGCCGTGCAGGGACGTGTCGTCCCCCCGGCAGCCGGGGAGGTGGTGGTCGACGGCCCCGTCGTGTCCGACTCGCGGATCGCCGAGCGCGGCGGGCTGTACGTCGCCCGGGTCGGTGAGTTCGCCGACGGCCATGATTTCGCCGAGGCGGCCGCCCGCGCCGGCGCCGTCGCGACCTTCGGGTCCCGGCCGATCGACGGGATGCCGACCGTCGTCGTCGACGACGTACAGGAGTCGTTCGGGGTCCTGGCCCGTGCGGTGATCGACGCCGCTCCGCAGCTGACCGTGATCGGGGTGACCGGCAGCTCCGGCAAGACCTCTACCAAGGACCTGCTCGGGCAGATCCTGGGCCCGTACGCCGACACCGTGGTCCCGGAGGGATCGCTGAACTCGGAGATGGGTGTCCCGCTCACCGTCTGCCGGGTCACCGAGCAGACCCGCTACCTCGTCGCCGAAATGGGCGCCAACGGCCTAGGCCACATCGCCTACCTCACCCGCATCGCCCCGCCGCAGGTCGGCATCGTGCTGAACGTCGGCCGCGCCCACGTCGGCGAGTTCGGTTCGGTCGAGGGCATCGCCCGCACCAAGGGCGAACTGGTCGAGGCGCTGCCGGCCGACGGCCTCGCGGTGCTGAACGCCGACGATCCGCTGGTGCGCGCCATGGCGAGCCGTACGTCCGCGAAGGTGCTGCTGGTCGGCCTCGCCGACGACGCCGACCTGCGAGCCACCGACGTCACCCTCGACGAGCGCACCCGTGCCAGCTTCACTTTGCTCGGCGACGGCGAGCCCCAACGAATCACGCTCGGGCTGTACGGCGCACACCACGTCGGCAACGCGCTCGCCGCCTACGCCGCGGCGCGCCACGTCGGCGTGCCCCGCGAGCAGATCGTGGCGGCCCTGGGCAGCGCCGGTGCGGTCAGCCGCTGGCGGATGGAGGTCCACGAGTTGGCCTCCGGCGTCACGATCGTCAACGACGCCTACAACGCCAACCCCGACTCGATGGCCGCCGCGCTGCGCGCGCTGGCCGGGATGACCGTGACGGGCCGCCGGATCGCCGTCCTCGGCCGGATGCTCGAACTCGGCGACGCGTCGGCCGACGAACACCGCGGGGTCGGCGAGGTCGTCGCGTCCCTCGGCATCGATCTGCTGCTGACGGTGGGGGAGGGCGCCGACCTGATCGGTGCCGGAGCGGGCGACGCCGTGGCCCACGAACACCTCGCCGACGTCGACGCCGCGTACGACTACCTGCGGGCCGAGACCCGTACGGGTGATGTCGTGTTGCTCAAGTCAAGCCGCGACAGCGGTCTGCGATACCTTGGCGATCGCATCGTCGACGCGGAGGGAGAGGCCCGGCAGTGAAGGCCATTTTGATCGGAGCGCTGGTCGCGCTCGTCACCGGCCTGGTGGGCACCCCGACGTTCATCAAGTTCCTGGTCCGGCGCGGCTACGGCCAGTTCATCCGCGACGACGGCCCGACCACCCACCACACCAAGCGGGGCACTCCCACGATGGGTGGCGCGGTCATCATCATGGGCTGCGTGCTCGGCTACTTCGCCGCCCACCTCGTGCTCTGGACCGTCCCCTCGGCGTCCGGTCTGCTGGTCATGTACCTGCTCGTCGGCCTCGGCCTGGTCGGCTTCGCCGACGACTGGACGAAGATCAGCAAGCAGCGCTCGTTGGGCCTGCGCGCCTGGCAGAAGCTGGCTGCGCAGACCTTCATCGGCGTCTCGTTCGCGGTGCTCGCGGTGCAGTTCCCCGACGTCGGTGGCCGCACTCCCGGCAGCTTCCACATCTCGTTCGTCCGCGACACCTGGGTGAGCTTCGCGTTCGCCGGCACCGGTCTGGCGACCGTGCTGTTCGTGCTCTGGGCGAACCTGATGATCGCCGGCACCTCCAACGGCACCAACCTCACCGACGGTCTCGACGGTCTGCTCACCGGCGCGAGCGTCATGGTGTTCGCCGCCTACACGCTGATCAGCATCTGGCAGTTCAACCAGAACTGCGAGTGGATCGGCAGCAACAAGTGCTACGACGTACGTGACCCGCACGACCTCGCGCTGGTGTCCGCGTGCGTCATGGGCGCCTGCTTCGGCTTCCTGTGGTGGAACGCCTCGCCGGCCAAGATCTTCATGGGTGACACCGGGTCGCTCGCCCTCGGTGGCGCGCTCGCCGGTCTGGCGATCTGCACCCGCACCGAACTGCTCTTCGTCGTCCTCGGTGGCCTGTTCGTGCTGGAGACGCTGTCGGTCATCATCCAGGTCGGCTCGTTCAAGTCGCGCGGCAAACGGGTGTTCCGGATGGCGCCCATCCATCACCACTTCGAGATGCTCGGGTGGGAGCAGATCACCGTCACCATCCGGTTCTGGATCATCGCGGGTCTGTGCGTCGCCCTCGGCCTCGGCCTGTTCTACGCCGAGTGGGTCGTCGGCGCATGAACCACCCCAGCGAATCCGGCGCCGCCAGCGGGTCGGACTTCCCGGTCGACCCCTCGTACGAACCCCGCGGCGGCAGCCGCGGCCTCACCCACCGCGACGCCGACTGGTCCGGTCTGCAGGTCGTGGTCATGGGCCTCGGCCTGAGCGGTTTCGCCGCCGCCGACGCGCTGCTCGAGCGCGGCGCCCGGATCACCGTGCTGTCCACCGACGAATCGCAGGCGGTGCGCGAGCGGGCCCACATCATCGACATCCTCGGCGGTGAGGTGCGCTACGGCGCCGACCACCAGCAGGCGGTGCCCGACGGCACCGACCTGGTGATCACCTCGCCCGGCGTACGCCCGACCCACCCGCTGATGGTCGACGCCGCCCAGCGGGGGATCCCGGTGTGGGGAGAGGTCGAGCTCGCCTGGCGGATGCGCCCGCGCGAGGGCGCGGCGCCCTGGCTGACGATCACCGGCACCAACGGCAAGACCACCGCGGTCACCATGCTCGAGCAGATCCTGCGCAGCGCCGGACTGCGGGCGACCGCCGCCGGCAACGTCGGCCTGCCGATCCTGGAAGCGGTGCTTCACCCCGAGCCCTACGACGTCATCGCGGTCGAGCTGTCCAGCTTCCAGTTGCACTGGTCGCGCAGCATCTCCCCGCTGGCGTCCTGCTGCCTGAACGTCGCGCCCGACCACATCGACTGGCACGGCTCGTACGACGAGTACCGCCGGCAGAAGGGTCGTGTCTACGACCGCACCCAGGTCGCCTGCATCTACAACGTCGACGACCCCACGACCGAGCAACTGGTGATGGACGCCGACGTGGTCGAGGGCTGTCGCGCGGTCGGGTTCACGCTCAAGATGCCGCACCCGTCGATGCTCGGTGTGGTCGAGGACGTGCTGGCCGACCGGGCGTTCGTCGACGACCGGCAGCGCAACGCCGCCGAGCTGTGTCAGCTCGCCGACCTCGGCATCGACGGGGCGCCGCCGGCGCCGCACTACGTCTCCGACGCCCTCGCCGCGGCCGCGTTGGCCCGGGCGTTCGGCGTACGTCCGCTGGCCGTCCGTGACGGACTGCGGGCCTATCGGCCGCAGCCGCACCGGCTCGCGACGATCGCCACCCGCGAGGACGTCCGTTGGATCGACGACTCGAAGGCCACCAACCCGCCGGCCGCCGACGCCGCACTGCGTGCGTTCGACTCGCTGGTCTGGATCGCCGGCGGTCAGTTGAAGGGCGCCGACGTCGACGAACTCGTCCGCGACCACGCCCACCGGCTGCGCGCCGCGGTGCTGCTCGGCGCCGACCGGGCCGTGATCGCCGACGCAATCGCGCGACACGCGCCGGATGTTCCGGTGGTCGTGCTCGACGCGACGGACACTGGGGTCATGAACGAGGTCGTACGTCGTGCCGCCGGCTTCGCCCGGCCGGGTGATGTCGTGTTGCTCTCACCGGCAGCCGCCTCGCTGGACATGTTCCCCTCATACGGCGCCCGCGGCGACGCGTTCGCCGACGCGGTCCGTGCACTGCCCGAGACCGACTGAGCGATGACCGCCGATTCACGGCCTGACCAGAGCACCGGCCTG
This sequence comes from Yimella sp., assembly GCA_030150425.1. Lineage (GTDB taxonomy): Bacteria > Actinomycetota > Actinomycetes > Actinomycetales > Dermatophilaceae > Yimella. Next base: position 6,974 of record JASLFY010000041.1, read on the forward strand.
GGCGGGTTCACCCGTTTCGACTGGCGCGCCGCCTGGGCCCGGATGGAGTCCCCGACCGCGCCGTACTACCTGCTGCTCGGAGCGACCTCGCTGCTGACCGTCTTCGGCCTGATCATGGTGCTGTCCGCCTCGAGCGTGACCTCCTACCAAGCCAGCGGTTCGTCGTACACCGTCTTCCTGAACCAGTTGACCTTCGCGGTGATCGGCGTGGTGGTCGCCTACGTCGCCTCGCGGATGAGCGTGAGCTGGTGGAAGCGGTTGGCGCTGCCCGCCTACGTCGTCGCGGTCCTCGCCCAGTTCCTGGTCTTCACCAGCCTGGGTGTCTCCCGACTGGGCAACCAGAACTGGATCGCGATCGGTGGCGTCACCGCGCAGCCGTCGGAGTTCGGCAAGCTCGCCCTGATCCTGGTCTCGGCCGGCATCCTGACGCTGAAGCGCAAGCGGCTGCTGGAGACCAAGCACGTCATCATCCCGCTGGTGCCGGTGGTGCTGCTCTTCCTCGGCCTGGTGATGGTCGGCCACGACCTCGGCACCGCCCTGGTCCTGCTCGGCATCGTCGCCGCGGTGATGTTCGTCTCGGGCATCCGGATGCGGTTCTTCGCCGGCGCCGCGGCCGCCGCTGCGGCGGTCGTGACCGTCTTCGTGATGACCTCGGGCAACCGCACCGGACGCATCGACGCCTGGCTCGGCACCTGCGCCAGCAGCACCTCGGCCGGCTGTTGGCAGAAGGTCCACGGCCAGTACGCCCTCGCCGACGGCGGCTGGTTCGGCGTCGGTCTCGGCGCCAGCCGGGAGAAGTGGTCCTGGCTGCCGGAAGCACACAACGACTTCATCTTCGCCGTCATCGGTGAGGAGCTCGGCCTGCCCGGCACGATCACCGTGCTGGCGCTGTACGCCGCCATCGCCTACGCCTGCTACCGCCTGATCGCGACCAGCAAGGACTACTTCGTCCGCCTGGCGACGACCGGCGTGATGGTCTGGATCCTGCTGCAGGCGCTGGTCAACATCGCCTCCGTGATCGGTCTGCTGCCGATCATCGGTGTGCCGCTCCCGCTGGTCTCCTCCGGTGGTTCCGCGCTGGTGATGAACCTGCTCGGGCTCGGAATGGTGCTCTCGTTCGCCCGCAACGAACCCGAGTGCAAGGCCGCCCTCGCGCAGCGACCCAAGTGGGTTGCCCGCACCCGGGCGGTCCTCCCGGCCGGTCGCCGCGGACAATAGCTCCATGAACGACCCCAAGCCGTCAACGATCCGTAGCGTCCTGCTGGCCGGTGGTGGCACCGCCGGCCACGTGTCGCCCCTGCTGGCCACCGCCGACGCGCTCCGGGAGCGCCACCCCGACGTCCACATCCGGGTGCTCGGCAGCCAGGGCGGACTGGAGGAGGACCTCGTCCCCGCCCGCGGCTACGAACTGTCGTTGATCCCGAAGGTCGCCTTCCCGCGTCGCCCCGACCTGGCCGCGCTGCGCTTCCCGGGACGCTTCCGCGGCGCGGTGAAGTACACCCGCAGCGTGCTCGAGGAGATCGACGCCCAGCTGGTCATCGGCTTCGGTGGCCACGTCAGCACCCCCGCCTATCTCGCGGCGCGCGGTCGTGTGCCGTTCGTGATCCACGAACAGAACGCGCGCCCGGGGCTGGCCAACCGGCTCGGTGCCCGGATGACCCCATACGTCGCCACCACCTTCTCCAGCACCCCGCTGCCGGGCGCCGAGGTCATCGGTCTGCCGCTGCGTCGGGAGATCAGCGGTCTCGACCGCGCGGCCGGCCGGGCCGCCGCGCGCGCCGGCTTCGGGCTGGACCCCGACCGGCCGACCCTGCTGGTCACCGGCGGCTCGCTCGGCGCGCTGTCGCTGAACGAGGCGACCTTCGGTGCGCGCGACGCGCTCGCCGCCGCCGGCATCCAGGTGCTCCACGTGACCGGTCGCGGCAAGGCGATCGAGGTCGGCGAACGCCGCAGTGGCGAGCCGCCGTACGTCGTGCTGGAGTACGCCGACCGGATGGACCTCTGCTACGCCGCCGCCGACCTGGTCGTGACCCGGTCCGGCGCCGGCATGGTCTGCGAGACCAGCGCGGTCGGACTGCCGGCCGTGTTCGTGCCGCTGCCGATCGGGAACGGTGAGCAACACCTCAACGCGGCCGACGCCGTGGCTGCCGGGGGAGCGCTGCTGGTCGACAACGACGACTTCACCTCCGGCTGGGTCACCGACCACCTCGTGCCCCTGCTCAGCGACCCGCAGCGGCTGACGAGCATGGGCGCCGCGATGGCCGCCCAGCAGCACGCCGGCGCCGCCGACGCGCTGGTCGACCTGGCCGAACGAGCCGTACGGGAGTCCGCGTGAGCAACGGCGTGAACGAACGTTTCGACTTCGCCGCACCGCTGCCCGACATCGCGTCGACCGAGCGGGCCCACTTCATCGCCATCGGCGGTTCGGGCATGTCGGGTGTGGCCCGGCTGATGATGGCCCGCGGCGTCGCCGTGAGCGGGTCCGACAACGCCGACGGCCCGGTGCTGGAGAAGCTGCGCGCCGCCGGCGCGACGATCAGCGTCCCCAACAGCGCCGACAACGTCGCCGGCCTGCCCGACGACACGGTCGTGGTCGTGTCGTCGGCGATCAAGGAGGACAACCCGGAGTTGGCCGCCGCCCGGGAGCGGGGGCTGCGCGTGCTGCACCGCGCCCAGGCGTTGGCGATGACGATGGTCGGCCGGACCGGCATCGCGGTCGCCGGCGCGAACGGCAAGACGACCACCTCCGGCATGACGACCGCCGCGCTGCGTGAGCTCGGCCTCGACCCGTCGTTCGCGATCGGGGCCGAGATCGTCGGCGTCGGAGCCAACTCCGGTGTCGGCACCGGTGGGAGCTTCGTCGTCGAGGCCGACGAGAGCGACGGATCGTTCGTCGTCTACCACCCGCAGGTCGCCCTGGTGACCAGCGTGCGGGACGACCACCTGGACTTCTACGGCACCAGCGCGAACCTGCACCAGGCCTACCGGAACTTCGTCGACACCATCGGCGCGGACGGTCTGCTGGTCGTCTGCCTGGACGACCCGGGTGCCGCCGACCTCGGCCGTTGGGCGGCCGACAAGGGCCGCCGCGTCGTGACATACGGCGCCGCCCCCGATGCCGACGTACGGATCGAGAACCTCACCGAACAGGGCTGGTCCGGTCGCGCGCTGCTGCGGAACGACGGGGGAGAACCGGCTCAACTTCAAGTTGAGGTTCCGGGTCTGCACAACCTGCAGAACGCCGCCGGCGTGGTCGCCGCTCTGGTGCACGGGCTGGGTGTCGACGTCGCGGACGCGGCCGCTGCCGTACGCGCGTTCCGCGGTACGTCACGTCGAGCTGAACTCAAGGGTGAGGCCGGTGGCGTACGGGTCGTCGACGACTACGCGCACAACGGCGGCAAGCTCGCGGCGATGATCGGCACCGGCCGCGCGCTGCGCGGGGAGGGGCGCCTGGTGGCGGTCTTCCAGCCGCACCTCTACTCGCGGACGCGGGACCAGGCCGACCAGATGGCCCAGGCGCTGGAC
>JASLFY010000094.1 GCA_030150425.1 Yimella sp.
CGACGCCCCGCGGCTGGCGCAGGTGCTGCGCAACCTGGTCGACAACGCCCGCGGCCACGCCGCCTCGACCGTACGGATCGGGTGTCGCGGTGGTGCGACGACGGCAGAGTTCTGGGTGGACAACGACGGCCCGCCCATCGCACCCGCGGACCGCGAACACATCTTCGACCGGTTCGTCCGCCTCGACGACTCACGGACCCGATCGACCTCACGGGAGGGCAGCGGCCTCGGCCTGGCGATCAGCCGGGCGCTGGTGGAACGCCACGGCGGAACGATCGTGGTGACCGACGCCGAACCGGGGTGGACCCGGTTCCTTGTCACCCTCCCGGTTCAGGCCTCGACGAGCTTGTAACCCATCCCACGCACGGTCTCCAGCGAACGGACCCCGAACGGCTGGTCGATCTTGCGGCGCAGGTAGCCGACGTAGACCTCGACGATGTTGTCGCTGCCCTCGTACGCGGAGTCCCAGACGTTCTCGAGGATGTCGTTCTTGGAGACCACGCGGCCCGGGTTGCGCATCAGGTAGTGCAGCAGCGCGAACTCGCGGGCGGTCAGCGTGATCGGTTCGCCGCCGCGGGTGACCTCGGCGCGGCCGGGGTCGAGCGCGAGCGTGCCGACCTCGAGCGCCACCGGACGGGCCGGCGCCCCGCGGCGCACCAGCGCCCGCAGCCGGGCGACCAGGATCGGGAAGCTGAACGGCTTGGTGAGGTAGTCGTCGGCGCCGAGTTCGAAGGCGTCGGTCTGGTCGTACTCGCCGTCCTTGGCGGTCAGCATCAGCGTCGGCACCCACACGTCGGCCTCGCGCAGGTTGCGCAGCACGTCGTAGCCGTTGCGCCCCGGCAGCATGATGTCGAGCAGGATCACGTCGTACGGATATTCCGTCGCCATGAACTGCCCGGTGACCCCGTCGTTGGCGACGTCGACGACGAAACCCTCGTTGACCAGACCGGCGCGGATCGCCTCCGCCATCGCCTTCTCGTCCTCGACCACCAGTGCGCGCACGACCGTCCTCCCGGGTTGTTCCCAGCTTCTCTCAGGGGTGGCACAGTGCGCCGGGCCCATTCTCGGACGGTAGCCGATCCCGGCTGCCCGAGACTGCCAGGAGATCGAGAGCCGATGTCGACCGCGACCCGGACGTACACCCACCAACTGCGGTTGCCGCGCACCCGGGAGTGGCCGCGCTGGCTCGTCGTCGCCGGTACGACCTCGGCAGCGCTCGGTCTCATGCTGGGCCTCACCGTCACGACGCTGGGTGCCGACGACACCGGCGAGTTCGCGCTCGACCGGACGATCGCGGCCGACCGTCCGACGTTCCTGGTCGACATCGCCCGGTTCGTCGACGTTGTGCTCGGTCCGCCGCTCGCGGCGACCCTGCTGGCGATGATCTGCCTCGCGCTCTGGGCCCTGGTGTCGTTCCGTACGGCGATCGTGTTCGGCGCATTGACCAGCGTCGGGTGGTTGGCCAGCCTGCTGGGCAAGTGGACCGTCGAGCGGCCGCGCCCGTCGGCCGCGGTGCATCCATTGGTGGTCGAGACCGCCCGGGACAGCTTCCCCAGCGGCCACACCTCGTTCGCGGCCGCGCTGGTCGCGGCGACCGTCGCCTGCCTGTGGTTGCGCCGCCGGGAGATCCGGCTGGCGGCCTGGATCGGCGCGGCCTTCGTGGTCGTCGTCGCGGCCACCCGGTTGGTGCTCGGCGCCCACTACCTCGCCGACGTCGTCGGCGCCCCGCTGTTCGCGGTGGGTGCCGTCGCGATCGCGACCGGGCTGTGGCGTACCGGGCACGTGCCCGGGGTCACCGACCGATGAGTCTGCTGCGCACCCCGCTGACCGCTCGTCAGCGGTTGGTCGTCCTCGCCTGGGCCGCCGCCTGCATGGTGTTGGCGGGCGCCCACAACGGCTGGCACTCCTGGCACTTCTTCAGTGTGGCCGGCAGCGACCTGCTCGAGACCGGCCGCCACGACGGCCTGCACATCTACGCCGCCCACCCCGAGTTGCAGTTCGGCCCGGTCACCGTGGCGACCGCCGCCGCGGTGATGCTGCTGCCGGCCGGCAAGCTGATCGCCGCCGGCCTGATGGCCGTGCTCGGGGTCGTGGTGGTGCGCTGCTTCGTCGACGTCGCCGAGGGCCGCCTCGACCGGCGCGCGCTGCTGGCGATGTCGGTCGTGCTCGCACCGCTGTGGGCCGTCGTCGCGGTGCAGTACGCCCACCTGGACGACACCCTCGCGATCACCTTCATGGCCCTGGCGATGACCCGCATCCGCCGCGAGCAGTGGTGGTGGGCGACGGTGCTGCTCGCCCTCGCGGTCGGCGCGAAGCCGTGGGTGCTGCCGATGGTCGTGCTGGTTCTCGCCGCTCCCCGCCGCCGCTGGCCCGCGCTCGCCGCGCTGGGCGCCGGGCTCGTCGCCCTCCCCTGGCTGCCGTTCTTCCTCGCCGACCAGGGCACCGGCCGGATCAGCAGCTTCCGCATCCCGATCGACGCCGGCTCGGGGCTGCACGCCCTCGGGGTGAACGCCGGCGGCACACCGGTCTGGGACCGTCCGGTCCAGTTCGCGGCGGCCGCCCTGTTGTCGATCGTCGCCCTGCGCCGCGGCCGGTGGACCGCGGTCCCGTTCGTGGTGCTCGCGATCCGGATCGCGATCGACCCGGGCGCGTACGAGTACTACGCCGCCGGGCTCGCCGCCGCGGCCGGTTTCGTCGACGCCGGCCGGGCCGCGCGACGTCCCGCGGGTGCCGACGGGCGCCGGCTTCCGGCGTACACCCTCGGGGTCGGCGCGTGGGTCGCGGTCGACCTGCTGCTGCAGGCTCTCGGCCTCGGGCTCCTGCGCAGCGCCGTACGTCTGGTCGTGCCGCCGATCACCGCGGTCGGCGCCGTCCTCGGCGGCCGCAAGCCATAACGCCACGTTGGGAAATCCATGAATTGGACGTCCCCGGATGAGCGCGCGCGGCACGGCGTACGGTGACAGGAGCCAGGCACACCTAACACCCGAAGTGGAAACCCCGTGAGCAGCACGCAACAACGAGTCCTCGATCGCGTCGTCATCCGATTCGCGGGCGACTCCGGCGACGGCATGCAGTTGACCGGTGACCGGTTCACCGCGCAGACCGCCGCCCTGGGCAACGACCTGTCCACCCTGCCGAACTTCCCGGCCGAGATCCGCGCACCCCAGGGCACCCTGCCGGGCGTCTCCAGCTTCCAGC
>JASLFY010000105.1 GCA_030150425.1 Yimella sp.
GATTCCGCCGGCGACTGGGGCAGCAACGACAGCGCGGCGCCCGACTGGGCGACGGCGGAGTTCACCCCGCGTACGCCGCCCCCGGCCGAGCCGGTCGACGACGGTCCGGTCGAGTCGATGGACGACGAGGACGTCGACGACGCCGGCGAGGTCGGTCTGCCGGTGATGACCTCGATCCTGGGAGCGACGGTCATCGAGGACCGGAGGGACCACTGATGCTCTACCTCACCACGCGTCTGGTGGCTGCGCCGATCGCCAAGGCGTACTTCCGGCCTCAGGTGGAGGGGGCCGACCGGGTTCCGGCCAGTGGCGGCGTGCTGCTGGCCTCGAACCACCTGTCGTTCATCGACAGCTTCGCGATCCCGTTGGCCGCCCCTCGCAAGGTGGTCTTCCTGGCCAAGAGCGACTACTTCACCGGCACCGGCATCAAGGGTGCCGCCACCCGCCGCTGGTTCACCGCGATGGGGATGGTGCCGGACGACCGCGACGATTCACGCGCCGCCAGCCGGTCCCTCGAGATCGCGCTCGAGGTCCTCGGTCGGGGTGAGGCCTTCGGCATCTACCCCGAGGGCACCCGCTCGCGCGACGGCCGGCTCTACCGCGGCCACGTCGGCGTCGCCCACCTCGCGCTGACCGCCGGCGTTCCGGTGGTTCCGGTCGGGCTGGCCGACACCGAGAAGGTGCAGCCGATCGGCAGCAATCGGCCGCGCCGGGTTCCGTTCACCGTGAAGTTCGGCGCGCCGCTGGACTTCACCGGGCGCTTCGACGACGTGCCGGTCGGCAAGGCCCGTCGTCAGGTCACCGACGAGATCATGGACGCCATCGCGGCCCTGTCCGGGCAGGAACGGGTCGACCAGTACAACGACCGCAGCCACTGACCCGGCCGTCCACCGACCCGTCCGGCAGGGCCGGTCAGGGGTGCAGCGCGTCGAACTCCGCCTCGGACGCGGCCTCGTCGTCGACGTCGAGTCGCAGGTGGGCCAGGATCGTCTGCAACACGCGCAGGCAGGCCGACACGCGTACGCCCCAGGTCGACAGGTAGCTGAACTGCCACCACCACAGCGCCTCCACCCGGTGGCCCTTGTCGTAGTGGGCGAAGCCGTGGTCGAGCGCCTGGACGATGTCGGTGAGGTCGTCGCTGATCGCGCCGCGGGCGACCTCGAGCGAGGTGACCGGGTCGACCAGGTCGGTGTAGTCGTCGATGCCCTCGAACAGGTTCGCGAGGTTCTGGCGCAGCGGGTCGAGGTCGCCGTCACCGCCGGAGTCGGGCTCGAAACGCTCGCGCGGAACGATGTCCTGCACCGCGCCGAGGCGGGCGCCGCACACCTGCAACTGCGACAGCAGGAGCAGCAGCAACGGGATGGCGGTCTCGGGAGAGCCGCCCGAGGCGACCTCGCGGACCGCGTCGGCGAACGACTTCGCGTCGTGGGCGGTCTCGGCGGCCAGGCCGCCCCAGTCGGAGATCTCAGACACCGGAGAGCACCTTTCGTCCTTCGATCGCGCGGCCGAGGGTGACCTCGTCGGCGTATTCCAGATCGCCGCCGACCGGCAGGCCGGACGCCAGGCGGGAGATGGTGATGCCCATCGGGCGGAGGGTGCGGACCAGGTAGGTCGCGGTCGCCTCACCCAGATGGTTCGGGTTGGTGGCGATCAGCACTTCCTGGATCGGCTCCTCGCCGAGCCGGCGGAACAGCTCGGTGATCCGCAGGTCGTCGGGGCCGACCCCGGACATCGGATCGATCGCGCCGCCGAGCACGTGGTAGACCCCGCGGAACTCGCGGGCGCGCTCCAACGCCATGACGTCCTTGGACTCCTCGACGACGCACAACTGAGTCCGGTCGCGCTGGCCGTCGGAGCAGATCCGGCAGCGCTCGGCCTCGGAGACGTTGAAGCAGGTGTCGCAGAAGCGCACCTTCGCCTTGACGGTGCGCAGCACCTCGACCAACCGGTCCACGTCGGCGGCGTCGGCCTCCAGGATGTGAAACGCGATGCGCTGGGCAGACTTCGGGCCGATCCCGGGCAGATGCCCGAGTTCGTCGATCAGGTCCTGGACCACACCTTCGTACACAGGACGAGCCTACGACCTGGCGCCGACAGTCAGACGCGGCTCACCTCGGCCGGAGCCAGGACGAGCTCGTCACGGGTCAGCGCGGGAGCGAAGGCCGGGCGGCCGAAGAGGACGCGGTGGATGCCGAACGCGGCGCCGAGCACCATCGCGCCGGCGACACCGTCGAGCACGAAGTGGTTGGCGGTGCCGACCACGACGAAGAAGGTGCACAGCGGGTAGAGCAGGCCGAGCCAGCGCTGCCAGCGGTGCGGTGCCAGGTTGAAGATGCACAGTCCGACCCACAGCGCCCACGCGCAGTGCAGGCTCGGCATGGCGGCGAACTGGTTGGTCTTCGCGGCGACGGCGTGGCTGCTCCACGAGCCCCAGGTGCTGAACTGCAGCAGGGTGTCGACGAAGCCACCGTCGGGCAGCAGCCGCGGCGGGGCCATCGGGAAGAGGTAGAAGCCGATCAGGCCGATCACCGTGGTGATGGCCAGCACGCTGCGCGCGGCGCGGTACTGGCGCTTGTGCCAGCGGTAGAGCCAGATCAGCACGCCGGCGGTCATCGGGAGGTGCAGGTATGTGTAGTACGCGTTGGCGATGTGGGCGATCACGGAGTGCGACGCGACGAAGTGGTTGATCGACAGCTCGACGTCCCAGTGGATCCGCTGGGTGAAGTGGAACAGCTGGTCACCGCGGTTGTAGGCCTCGGCCTCGCGGTTCGGCACCAGGTTGCGCAGGCGCTCGTAGACGACGTTGAACGCGACCAGGATGACGATCTCGACCCACCAGCGCGGCGGGTGGTACGTACGCAGGCGGGTAGGCAAGAGAGCGGGGCGGCTCCGACTGTTGTTCACAGTGGTGGTCCCCCCGCCGACGCTGTCCACGCTGCTCGACATACTCGTCAGTCTCCCACGGTTGGCTCGTCGTTCATGGTAAGGGCGGGGCGCCGTCACCGCGACTCGATAACGGGGTCCGCATGGCGGTCGCCGTCCGGGGGTGACCAGTGGGCGTCGTTACGATGGGCGTCCGAGGGTGCAACACCCGCGCCATCCCGTTCATTCCGCGGCCCCGCAGGGGGCCGTCGGCGATGATCCGGACGCGGGTTCGGACACCCGGAGCAGTCGAGACACGGAGTGTTCGAAGTGAGCCTGGTCGTCCAGAAGTACGGCGGATCGTCGGTCGCGGATGCCGACAGCATCAAACGGGTCGCCCGGCGCATCGTCGACACCCGCAAGGCCGGCAACCAGGTCTGTGTCGTGGTCTCC
>JASLFY010000108.1 GCA_030150425.1 Yimella sp.
ACGGTCGAATCCCATTCGGTGTCAGCCGGATTGGACTACCCGAGCGTCGGTCCGGAACACGCCCACCTGCGTGACAGCGGTCGCGCGGAGTACCAGCCGATCACCGACGACGAGGCGATGGAGGCCTTCCGGCTGCTCGCCCGCACCGAGGGCATCCTGCCGGCCATCGAGAGCGCCCACGCCCTCGCCGGCGCGATGAAGATCGGTCGCGAGCTCGGCCCCGACGGCCTGGTGCTGGTCAGCCTGTCCGGTCGCGGTGACAAGGACGTCCACACCGCCGGGCAGTGGTTCGGACTGCTCGACGACGACGGCCACACCGTCGAGGAAGGTGAGCAGCTGTGACCCGCCTGGAAGAGGTCCTCGCGGCCGCCAAGGCAGAGGACCGCGCGGTGCTGGTCGGCTATCTGCCGGTCGGTTGCCCGTCGGTGCAGGACTCGATCGACGCGATGGTCGCGATGGTGGAGTCCGGTGTCGATGTCGTCGAGATCGGCATGCCGTACACCGACCCGCTGATGGACGGCCCGGTCATCCAGGACGCCGCGACCCGCGCGCTCGAGGCCGGCGTCCACATCAAGGACGTCTTCGCCGCCGTCGAAGCGGTCACCGCGGCCGGTGCCGCGTGCGTCGTGATGATCTACTGGAATCTCGTGCTGCACTACGGGGTCGAGGAGTTCTCCCGCGACCTGAAGGCGGCCGGCGGCTCCGGTCTGGTGACCCCCGACCTGGTGCCCGACGAGGCCGACGAGTGGCTCGCCGCCAGCGAGAAGTACGACCTCAACCGCATCTTCCTGGTGGCGCCGAGCTCCACAGAGGACCGCATCGCCTACACCGCCTCGCACTGCAGCGGTTTCGTCTACGCCACCTCGGTGATGGGCGTGACCGGCGCGCGCGAGTCGCTCGGTTCGCAGGCCGCCGACGTCGTCGCGCGGACTCGTCCGCACACCGACGTACCGGTCTGTGTCGGGATCGGCGTCTCGACGCCGGACCAGGCCCGCCAGGTCGCGCAGTTCGCCGACGGCGTGATCGTCGGCACCGCGCTGGTCCGCACCCAGCTCGACCACGACAGTCGGGACGAACGCCTCGCGGCCATCCGTACGCTCGCCGGTGAACTGGCCGACGGGGTACGGCAGGCGCGTCGATGATCGCCTCCTACCTGCCCAGTCCCACGACGGGCGTCCTGTGGATCGGACCGGTCCCGCTGCGCGGCTACGCGCTGTGCATCCTGGCCGGCATCGTCGCAGCGGTCTTCATCTGCGGTCGACGCCTCGAGGCGCGCGGCTTCCAGCGTGACGACGCCCTGTCGGTCGCGTGGTGGGCGGTGCCCTTCGGCATCCTCGGCGGCCGGCTCTACCACGTCATCACCACGCCCGAGCCGTACTTCGGTTCCGGTGGTCACCCGATCGACGCGTTCAAGATCTGGCACGGCGGCCTGGGCATCTGGGGCGCGGTCGCGCTCGGCGCGGTCGGCGCCTGGATCGGCTGCCGCAAGGCCGGCGTCCGGTTCCTGGACTACGCCGACGCGGCGGCGCCGGGCATCGTCCTGGCCCAGGCGATGGGCCGCTGGGGCAACTGGTTCAACAACGAGTTGTACGGCCGCGCCACCGACCTGCCGTGGAAGCTGCAGATCCACGAGTGGGACGAGAGCGCCGGTCACGCCGTACGCGACGCCGCCGGCAAGGCGATCGTCCTCGGCTACTACCAGCCGACCTTCCTGTACGAGTCGATCTGGTGTCTGCTGGTCGCACTGCTGATCGTGACCGTCGACCGGCGGGTCGGTCTGAGTCGTGGACGCAGCTTCGCGCTGTACGTGATGGGCTACACCGCCGGCCGCTTCGTCTTCGAGCTGATGCGCTCGGACTTCGCCAACACCATCCTCGGTCTGCGGGTCAACGTGTGGGTCGCGGTCCTGGTCTTCCTGTTCGGCGTCGCCCTCTGGATCCGCTTCGGTCGCAACGCGGTGACCACCCCCGAACGTCCGGAATCTGAGACGTAACGTTCCAAAGATTGGACTGTGCGAAGTCGCCGGTAGGCTGGCTCCCGCATGTTCGGCCAACGTCGTCCGCCATGTGAGTTCACGGGCGCCGCTCCTCGGCGCCCCGGAATTGACGAAGGATGGTGTTGGACGACATGGGTCAGTCCTCTTTTTCCGCGGTTCCCGCGGCTCACGGTCTGTATCAGCCCGCGTTCGAGAAGGACGCCTGCGGCGTGGCGATGGTCGCGACGATGCGTGGCTGGGCCGGACACGACATCCTGCAGCAGGCGCTCACCGCGCTGGTGAACCTCGAGCACCGCGGCGCGACCGGTGCTGACCCGACCGTCGGCGACGGCGCCGGAATCCTCACCCAGATCCCGGACGGGTTCTTCCGGGAGGTCTGCGACTTCGACCTCCCCGCCAAGGGCGAGTACGCCATCGGCACGGCCTTCCTGCCGCAGGATCCCGACGAGCAGTGGTACATCGGTGAACTGTTCGACCGGATCGCGCAGGAGGAGAAGCTGCGCGTCGTCGGCTGGCGCGACGTCCCGGTCGACGACAGCCCGATCGGCCAAGCCGCCCGCGACGTGATGCCGGTCTTCCGGCAACCGGTCGTGACCTCCGCCGAGGGCGGGGTCAAGGGTCTCGACCTGGAGCGGCGGGCGTACGCCCTGCGCCGCCGGATCGAGCGCGAGACGTCGGCGTACTTCCCGTCGTTCTCCTCGCGCACCATCACCTACAAGGGGATGCTGACCACCGAGCAGCTCGGATCGTTCTACCCCGACCTCGGCGACGAGCGCTTCGTCACCGAGCTCGCGCTGGTGCACTCCCGGTTCTCGACGAACACCTTCCCGAGCTGGCCGCTGGCCCACCCGTACCGACTCATCGCGCACAACGGCGAGATCAACACGGTGCGCGGAAACCGCAACTGGATGGCCGCCCGCGAGTCGACGTTGAAGAGCGAGCTGCTCGGCGACATGGAGCGGCTGTTCCCGATCTGCGCCGCCGAGGTCAGTGACTCCGCCTCGTTCGACGAGGTGCTCGAGTTGCTGCACCTCGGTGGTCGCAGCCTGCCGCACGCCGTGCTGATGATGATCCCGGAGGCGTGGGAGAACCACACCTCGATGGACCCCGCGCGGCGGGCGTTCTACGAGTACCACTCGGCGCTGATGGAACCGTGGGACGGACCGGCGTGCGTCGCGTTCACCGACGGCACCCTCGTCGGTGCGGTGCTGGACCGCAACGGGCTGCGCCCGGGTCGGTACGCCGTCACCGACGACGGTCTGGTCGTGCTGGCCTCCGAGGCCGGCGTGCTCGACCTCGACCCGGCGAAGGTCGTCCGCAAGGGACGGTTGCAGCCGGGGAAGATGTTCCTGGTCGACACCGAGGCCGGGCGCCTGGTGGGCGACGAGGAGATCAAGTCGCAGCTGGCCGCCGAGCAGCCGTACCAGGAGTGGTTGCACGGCGGACTGATCCAGTTCGACGACCTGCCCGAGCGCGAACACGTCTGGCACTCACCGCGATCGGTGGAGCGTCGGCAGCAGACGTTCGGTTACACCCACGAGGAGATCCGGGTGCTGCTGCGCCCGATGGCTGCAGGCAAGGGCGAAGCCCTCGGTTCGATGGGCACCGACACCCCGATCGCGGTGCTGTCCGACCGGCCGCGGCTGATCTTCGACTACTTCACCCAGCAGTTCGCGCAGGTCACCAACCCGCCGCTGGACGCGCTGCGCGAGGAACTCGTCACCTCCCTGGGTGGCTTCATGGGGCCGGAGGGCAACCTGCTGGACGCGGTGCCGCAGCACGCCCGCCAGGTCGAACTACCGTTCCCGGTGATCGACAACGACCAGTTGGCCAAGATCCGCCACATCAACGCCGAGGGCAACTTCCCGGGCTTCGCGACGTACGTGATCCGCGGGACGTACGACGTCCACGGCGGCGTCACCGCGCTGCGCGCACGCCTGCGCGGCATCTGTACGGAGGTGTCCGAGGCCCTCGCCGACGGCTACCGGTTCATCGTGCTGTCCGACCGCGACAGCAACGCCGACTTCGCGCCGATCCCGTCGCTGTTGCTCACCTCGACCGTCCACCACCACCTGATCCGGGAGAAGACCCGTACGCAGGTCGGTCTGCTGGTCGAGGCCGGCGACGTCCGCGAGGTGCACCACGTGGCGCTGCTGGTCGGCTACGGCGCCGCCGCGGTCAACCCGTACCTCGCGATGGAGACCGTCGAGGACCTGGTCCGTCGTGGGCAGCTGCCCGACGTCACCGCGGAGCAGGCGGTCAAGAACCTGATCAAGGCGCTCGGCAAGGGCCTGCTGAAGGTGATGTCGAAGATGGGCATCTCCACGGTGGCGTCCTACCGCGGCGCGCAGGTTTTCGAGGCGATCGGCCTGTCGCAGGAGCTGGTCGACGACCACTTCACCGGCACCGTGTCCCGGCTCGGCGGCATCGGGCTGGACGCGATCGCCAAGGAGGTCGCCGCCCGCCACGCGACGGCGTACCCGGCCGGCGGTCAGCAGCTCGCGCACCGCAGCCTCGACGTGGGCGGCGAGTACCAGTGGCGTCGTGAGGGGCCGCCGCACCTGTTCGACCCGGAGACGGTCTTCCGGTTGCAGCACTCCACCCGGCAGCGCCGATACGACATCTTCAAGCAGTACACCGACCGGGTGAACGACCAGTCGGAGCGGCTGATGACGCTGCGCGGGCTGTTCAAGTTCAGCTCGGACCGCCCGTCGATCCCGATCGAGGAGGTCGAGCCGGTCAGCGCGATCGTCAAGCGGTTCTCCACCGGCGCGATGAGTTACGGCTCGATCTCGCGGGAGGCCCACGAGACCCTGGCGATCGCGATGAACCGGTTGGGCGCGCGGTCCAACACCGGTGAGGGCGGCGAGGACCCGGAGCGCTTGATGGACCCCGAGCGGCGGTCGTCGATCAAGCAGGTCGCGTCCGGCCGGTTCGGTGTCACCTCTCTGTACCTGACCGAGGCCGACGACATCCAGATCAAGATGGCGCAGGGCGCGAAGCCCGGTGAGGGCGGCCAGCTGCCGGGCAACAAGGTCTACCCGTGGGTGGCCAAGACCCGTCACTCCACGCCGGGTGTCGGACTGATCAGCCCGCCGCCGCACCACGACATCTACTCGATCGAGGACCTGGCCCAGCTGATCCACGACCTGAAGAACGCCAACCCGTCGGCCCGCATCCACGTGAAGCTGGTCGCCGAGATGGGCGTCGGCACGGTCGCGGCGGGCGTGAGCAAGGCCCACGCCGACGTGGTGCTGATCTCCGGTCACGACGGCGGCACCGGTGCCGCCCCGCTGACCTCGTTGAAGCACGCCGGCGGTCCATGGG
>JASLFY010000134.1 GCA_030150425.1 Yimella sp.
GGTCCTCCAGCGAGTGGTACGACAGCACCGCGACGCGGCCGCCGACGGCGAGCGCGTCGATGGCCGCCGGGAGCGCGGCGGACCAGCTGGCCAGCTCGGCGTTGACCTCGATGCGCAGCGCCTGGAAGGTGCGCTTGCCGGGGTGGCCGCCGGTGCGCTGGGACGCGGCGGGGATGGCGGCCCGCAGGACCTCCATCAGGTCGTCGGAGGTGCCGATCGGCTGGTCGTCGCGCCGGCGTACGACCGCGCGGGCGATGCGGGCGGCGAACCGCTCCTCGCCGTAGTCGCGCAGGATGCGGGTGATCTCGCGCTCGTCGTACGTCGCGAGCACGTCGGCGGCGGTCAGCCCCTGGGTCTGGTCCATCCGCATGTCGAGCGGCGCGCTGCGGCTGTAGGCGAAACCGCGCTCCTGCTCGTCCAGCTGCAGCGAGGAGACGCCGAGGTCGAAGAGGCAGGCGTCGATGTGGTCGACGCCGAGGTCGGCGAGCGCCGGCACGGCGTCGTCGTAGCGGGCGTGGACCGGGACGAACCGGTCACCGAACGGGGCGAGCCGCTCCCCCGCCAGCCGCAGCGCGTCGGTGTCGCGGTCGACGCCGTACGCGACGGCGTCGGGACACGCGGTCAGGATCGCCTCGGTGTGGCCGCCCATCCCGAGCGTGCCGTCGACGTAGACCGTCCGTTCGCCGTTCTCGCCGGACTGCAGGGCCGGGGCGAGCAGCTCGACGATGCGGTCGCGCATGACCGGCACATGCCGGTCGGCTGCGGGCCGTTCGTCGCTCATCGTCGTCCTCTGGTCGGTGGGGGCGGCTCGTGGTCTCGGTGATTCCTGCGCTTGTCGGGCCGGTCCCTGCTGCTGGGTTCCGGTCCCCAGCCGCTGAGGGGTCGGCACCGGGGAAGTGATGTCGACCGCTCGGGAGCGGATGGAGGCCGCAGCTCAGCAGCGGGCTCGGGAGCGACTCAGAACAAGCCAGGAATCACCTCCTGGGCCTGGTCGGCGAATTCGTCCTCGGTGGCCGCGAGAACTTCGTTCCACGCGGCGGTGTCCCACAGCTCGACGCGGTTGCCCGCACCGATGACCGTGCAGTCCTTGGAGAGTCCGGCGTAGTCGCGAAGGATCGCCGGAACGGTGATGCGCCCCTGCTTGTCCGGGATCTCGTCGGAGGCGGCGGACAGCATCATGCGCTGGAAGTTGCGGACGCCCTTGTTGGTGACGGGCGTGCTGGCCATCTTCGCCGCGAGCTGCTCGAAGTCGGCCATTGCGTAGATGTAGAGGCAGCGGTCCTGACCGCGGGTGATCACGAGACCGGCGGCCAACTTCTCGCGGAACTTGGCCGGGAGGAACAGCCGGCCCTTGTCGTCCAGGCGCGGCTGGTGGGTGCCCAAGAACAAGGTCATGGCCGCACCCCTTTCCCACTGCTCTGCACCCGGTTGCTCCTGATGCCTCCACTTTACTCCACGATGCCCCACTTGTCGCCCCGAAACCACCACTCGAAGCAGGAAATTCCGGTGTTTTCGCAGGTCATCGCCGGTGGAGCGCGGTGGAGCGATTTCGCTCGGACTGCGCCACGGACCGGGGGAAATCGCCGGGATTCGGCGTACGACCTCGCGGCCGGCGACCTCCTCGACGCCTGTGGCGCCTCGCGGGAGATCGCACGAAAACCCTTGGTAATCCGGCGAATTCGCCCTGTGTGAGCGCGCTCGGACAGGTGCGGGTGCTCGCCGCGACGGTCGGGGTGTGGTGGAAAGTGGAGCGGGTGGGGGCCGTGGGCGGTGCCCGCACCCGAGGCGCCGGCACCGGTTCCACCCAGCCGCCCGCGTACGCCGGTCCGATCGGGCAGGATCGACCCATGGACGGACACCGCCCCGAAGGCACCGAACTCGCCACGACCGCACCCCCGCTGGGTGAAGGTCGCCCGGAGCTCTCCCTCGAGGAGGTGCACGACGTGGCCGCGCGGATCCACAGCGCGGTCGCGACGGTGATCGAAGGGAAGCCCGAGGCCGTCCGCATCGCGCTGATCGTGTTGCTCGCCGAGGGCCACCTGTTGATCGAGGACGTTCCCGGCGTGGGCAAGACGATGCTGGCCAAGTCGCTGGCCCGATCGATCGACTGCACGATGCGCCGGGTGCAGTTCACCCCTGACCTGCTGCCGAGCGACATCACCGGCGTCAGCGTCTTCAACCAGGACAGCCGGTCGTTCGAGTTCCGACCGGGCGCGGTGTTCGCCAACATCGTCGTCGGTGACGAGATCAACCGCGCCTCGCCCAAGACCCAGTCCGCGCTGCTGGAGTGCATGGAGGAGGCGCAGGTCACCGTCGACGGCCGGACGTACGAGATGACCCGCCCGTTCATGGTGATGGCGACGCAGAACCCGATCGAGATGGAGGGCACCTATCCCCTGCCCGAGGCCCAGCGGGACCGCTTCATGGCCCGGATCTCGATGGGTTACCCGGCGCCCGCCGCGGAACTGGCGATGCTCGACTCCCACGCCGCGGCCAACCCGCTGCACAGCATGAAGCCGGTCACCGACGCCGCGACGGTCGCCGCCGCGATCCGCCGGGTCGCCGCGGTCTATGCGAGCCCGGCCCTGCAGCAGTACGTCATCGACCTGGTCCACGCGACCCGCAACACCAGCGCTCTCCGACTCGGCGCCTCCCCCCGTGCCGCGCTGAGCCTGCTGCGTGCGGCGCGCGCCGCGGCCGCGCTGGACCGGCGCGACCACGTCATCCCCGAGGACGTCCAGCAGCTCGTCGTGCCGATGCTGGCGCACCGCGTGATCCTGTCCGCCGACCAGCAGCACCTCGCCCACGGCGCCTCGGACGTGCTCGAACAACTGGCCCACCGGGTGCGGGTGCCGAGCGGCGGGCGCGCCGGAGCGCATCCGGGCGCATGAACCGCCGGTCGCGGTTCACCGGCCGGGGCCGGGCGTTCTGCTCGGCCGGCGCCACGCTGCTGGTGTGCGGTCTGGTGCTGGGGTATCCCGACATCGCCCGGCTCGGCGTGCTGCTGCTGGTGCTCGCCGTCGTCGGCCTGCTGCTCGCGCGGCGCCGCGCGGCGCGGGTCCGACTGGAGCGGGAGATCGTGCCGCCGACCGTGTCGGTCGGCGACCGCGTCGCGGTGCGCGTACGTTTCCGCAACGAGGACCGACGCCGCACCCGGACCGGCCTCGCGCAGGAGGACGTCGCGTACGTCCTCGGCGACCCGCGGCGGTTCGTCCTGTCGGCGATGGCGCCCGGGGACGGCCAGCAGGTCGACTACGGCGTCGCCACGTCGGTCCGCGGCGAACACCTCGTCGGGCCGTTGCACATCACCATCACCGACCCGTTCCGGCTGACCACCCGTGAGGTGACGATCGACCGACAGGACGTGGTGACCGTGCTGCCCGTCGTCGTCCCGTTGGGGGCGGCCCGTCCGCCCGGCGCCGGCTCGGGGCAGGACGGCAGCGCGCCGGCGATGATCGCGCTGCACGGCGAGGAGGACATGAGCATCCGCGCGTACCAGGACGGCGACGACCTGCGGAAGGTGCACTGGCCGGCGACCGCTCACCGCGGCGAGCTGATGGTGCGCCAGCTGGACCGGCCCTCCCTGCGGTCGTGCACGCTGCTGCTGGACAGCCGCGGCTATGCCCACGCCGGGCCGATCGACGCGTCGTCGTTCGAGTGGGCGGTCAGCGCACTTGCCTCGATCGCCGTACGGATGCACGAGCTCGGCTACCTGGTCCACCTCGTCACCCAGGAGACGGTCGAGGCGGACCGCGCGGCGGTCGCGATGTCCGTGCCCGAGGTGCATCTCTGGCTGGCGCGGGCAACCCTCGGCGACGACACAGGCTTCGAAAGGACGCTGGCCGCGGCCGGTGAGGTCGGCTCCGCGGGCTGCACCGTCGTCGCCGCGATCGGCGACCGCCTGGGTGCGTACGCCGACCGGGTCGCCGGACTGCGCAGCGCCGGTGCGCCGGCGCTGGGCCTGGTGCTGCAGGCGCACACCTTCGGCGCCGTCGAACCGCCGACTTCGCCGCACGGGTTGGAGACCGCCGGATGGCGGATCCAGCACGTCGACAACGAGACGACGATCGCCGGAGCGTGGAGCTCCGTCAGCCGCCGGTCACTGGTCCGGGTGGGGTCGCTGTGAGGTGGACGCAGGCCGCCCGCACGCTGCTCGCCACGGCGGCCGCGTTGGTCGCCGCCTGGCCGTTGACCACCCTGATCAGCGGGCATCGCTGGCTGCAGGACCTCTTCCTGGTGACCGTCGCGATCGCGCTGCTGTCGATCGGTTGGCGGCTCGCGCGTCTGCCCGAGGTCCTGCTGCTCGAGGTGCAGGTCGTCCTCGTCACCGGGTTCGTCTGGCTGCGGTACGTCAACGGCTCGGGCGCCGGGACCGTGGACACGATCCGCGCCCTGGCGACCGAGGCCGACCACACGATCCGGGCGTACTCCGCGCCCGCCCCGGAGACAGCGGGCCTCGCGGCCGCGACCGTCCTGTTCGTCGGACTGCTCGTCGCGTTGACCGAGTACATCGCGGTGAGTCTGGCCAGCCCGGCGATCGCCGGCCTGCCGCTGATGTCGATCTACCTGGTCAGCGCCGCCAACTCCACGTCGGGGCTGCACCCGCTCTTCTTCGTCGCCGCCGCCGGCGCCTGGTTGCTGCTGCTGGCGGTCGACGAGTGGGCCCGGATCAGTGCCTGGGCGACCAACCGCACCCGACCCACCACACCCACGGTGCTCGCCGACCGCATCGGACTCGCGGCGTTCTCCTCGACCGGTCGGGTGGCCGCGGTCCTCGCGATCATCGGCGCGCTCCTGCTCCCGCCCATCCTGCCCAGCAACAGCGCACAGTTCATCGGCGACGGGTTGGGGCGCGGCAACGGATCGGGAGCGACCTCGGTCGGTCTGAACAACACCGCCGACCTGTCCCGCAGTCTGACCAGCAACTCCAAGGTTCCGGTGCTGACGTACCGCTCCACCGAGACCAGCCCGTCGGTGCTGCGGGTGTTCGTCGCCGACCAGTACACCAACGGCGTCTGGGGACACAACGGCTCACCCGACACCGTGCCGGGAATGGACGGCGCCCTCCTCCCGCCGGCCGGCCTGGACGACGTCACCCGGTTCGGCACCGAACGCGTCACCGTCGAGTCGAGCACCCTGCAGGCCGGTGAGATCGCCACCCCCTTCCCGCCCCTGCGGGTCTCGATGCCCGGGCGGTGGGCGTACGAACCGGCGACGTCGGTGATCCATCCGACGTCGCGGACGGGCAGTTACACCGTCACCTACCCGATCATCGGCACCAACACCCGCCCGTCGTCGAACGCCGACGTGACCGACTTCCCCGAGCAGTTGCTGGTGCCGCGGCCGGCCGTTCCCGCGCTGAACGCCGCCCTGCGCCAGGTCGCCCCGGCGTCCACCAAGTTCGACCGGGCGCGCAACATCCAGGACTGGCTGCGCGGTGCGGGCGGCTTCTCGTACTCCCTCGACCTGGCCCCGACCCGCAAGGACGCCTCCGGCGCGTCGGTCGACCCGCTCACCAACTTCCTGCTGACCAAGCAGGGTTACTGCGTGCAGTTCGCCAGCGCGATGATCATGATGGCTCGGCTCGAGGGCATCCCGGCACGGATGGCGATCGGGTTCCTGTCCGGCACCCCCGACGCCACCGGCACCTTCACCGTGTTGCAGGCCGACGCCCACGCGTGGCCCGAGCTGTACTTCCCGGGCATGGGCTGGACCCGCTTCGAACCCACTCCGGGGTCGCGTTCCGGCGACGTGCCGATGTACGCCCAGAGCACCGCGTCGGTCACCCGCAACACGAAGGGAACGCTCACCTCCAGCACCGCCGGCAGCTCCTCCAGGTCCACCTCGACCGCGAGCTCCAGCAGTACCGGCGCGGCCGCCCCGCACCAGGGTTCGCACTCCTCGGTGTGGCCGCAACTGGGCTGGCTGGCGCTGATCGCGCTGGTGCTCGGCCTGCTCGGTTCGGTGCTGCCGACCCTGGCCCGATGGGGCCGGCGGCGCGAGCGTGAGGCAACTGCCGATCCGGCGCAGCGCGCCGAGGTCGACTGGCTGCAGCTCCAGGACTCGTTGGCCGACCTCGGGGTCCCCCGTCCGCGGCCGTCGTCGCCGCGCGCCCAGTTGAGCCACTACCGGCGTACGGCCGGGTTGACCGGACGGGCGGACACGGCGCTGCAGCAGGCGACGGCGACCCTCGAGAAGGCCCGGTACGCCCGCCCCACCGACGACCTCGACCTGCGGTCGGACAGCGACCAGGTCGTGGAGTCGGTACGCCGCAACGCGTCGTGGCGTCGGCGGACCCTCGCCGTGCTGCTCCCCCGCTCGGCGGCCCGCTACGTACGTCGGCCCGACCACGGAATCCGCAGTCGGGCCGACGAGGACGAGTGAGCGACCGTCAGTCGAGGTAGTCGCGCAGCACCTGCGAGCGCGACGGGTGACGCAGCTTGCTCATCGTCTTGCTCTCGATCTGGCGGATCCGCTCGCGGGTCACGCCGTAGACCTTGCCGATCTCGTCGAGCGTCTTCGGCTGGCCGTCGGTCAGACCGAAGCGCATCGAGACCACGCCGGCCTCACGCTCGGACAGGGTGTCGAGCACGGAGTGCAGCTGCTCCTGCAGCAGGGTGAAGCTCACCGCGTCGGCCGGGACCACGGCCTCGGAGTCCTCGATCAGGTCACCGAACTCGGAGTCGCCGTCCTCGCCCAGCGGGGTGTGCAGCGAGATCGGCTCGCGGCCGTACTTCTGCACCTCGACGACCTTCTCCGGGGTCATGTCGAGCTCCTTGGCGAGCTCCTCCGGAGTGGGTTCGCGACCGAGGTCCTGCAGCATCTGGCGCTGCACACGGGCCAGCTTGTTGATGACCTCGACCATGTGGACCGGGATACGGATGGTGCGGGCCTGGTCGGCCATCGCGCGGGTGATCGCCTGGCGGATCCACCACGTCGCGTACGTCGAGAACTTGTAGCCCTTGGTGTAGTCGAACTTCTCGACCGCACGGATCAGACCGAGGTTGCCCTCCTGGATCAGGTCCAGGAAGAGCATGCCGCGACCGGTGTAGCGCTTGGCCAGCGAGACGACCAGACGCAGGTTGGCCTCGAGCAGGTGGTTCTTGGCGCGCTTGCCGTCCTGGGCGATCCACCACAGCTCGCGCTTGAAGGTCATGTCGATCTTCTCGCCGGAGTTCAGCTTCTCCTCGGCGAACAGACCGGCCTCGATCCGCTTGGCGAGCTCGACCTCCTGCTCGGCGTTGAGCAGCGCGACCTTGCCGATCTGCTTGAGGTAGTCCTTCACCGGGTCGGCGGTGGCACCGGCGACGGTGACCTGCTGGGCCGGGGCGTCCTCCTCGTCGTCCTGACGGATGACGAACGCGGCGCCGTCGTTCTCGTCGTCGCCCTTGTCGTCCGCCTTGTCGGTGGACTTCTCGTCGCCCTTCGCGTCGTCGTCGCTCACGTCGGGAGCGTCGGTGTCGGCGCTGAGGTCGAGGTCCTCGGCGCTCAGGTCGATCTCGACGTCGTCGATCTCGGGCTCGTCGGCCGCCTTCTTGGCGGTCTTCTTGGTCGCCGTCTTCTTGGCGGTGGTCTTCTTCGCAGCCGTCTTGGCCGGAGCCTTCGCCGCCGTCTTCTTGGCGGCAGTCTTCTTCGCCGCGGTCTTGGTCGCGGGCGCCTCGACCTCGTCGGTCGCGTCGGCCGCGGCAGCCTTGGTGGCGGTCGTCTTCTTGGCGGCGGTCTTGGCCGGAGCCTTCGCCGCGGTCTTGGTCGTCGCGGTCTTGGCCGCCGCCTTCTTGGTGGTGGTCTTCTTCGCGGCGGTCTTCTTCGTCGTCCGCGAGCTGGCGGCGACGGCCTTGGTGCCGGTGACCTCAACGGTCACGCCTTCACGCTCCAGCGCCCGCAGCACCGCCTTCATCCGCGCGGGGGTCAGCTCGACCGACTCCAGGGCGGCGCGCAGCGCCTCCCCGCTGACGGAACCGGTGGCCTTTCCGGCCGTGAGCAATTCCTGCATCGCAGGTTCGGAGAACTCCTGCGGCAGAGCCGACGAAGCGGTGTTCGACACGGACGTCACCAACTACCTTCCATCACATTCGAGCGCCTGGCGTCCCCTGCTAGGGCAGCACGACACAGCGCCTCGCGGCGCGTCATCGGTGGGGATTTCAAACAAGTTCGCGGTCACACTTCGGGTCGGGCCCCAAGGGCTGCGCGGTCGTCTGCAGACATTATAAAACGAGACGGGCCCCGCGACCGAAACAGCGGGGTCGATCAGCCCGCCTTGACGGCCAACACCGGCACCGGTGAGTCCAGCAGAATCCGCTGTGCGTTCGAGCCGAGGATCAACTTGCCGACGCTGCTGCGGCGCCGCAGTCCGATCACCAGCAGCGTCGCGGGCACCTCGGCGGCGAAGTCGAGGAAGGCGTCGGTCAGGTCGGTGCCGGTCAGCGGGTCGGCGACGGAGGTCTCGACGTCCGCGGCCGGTGAGCGCTCGGCAGCCCGCGTCGCGGCCGCTTCGTCCAATGGCACCACTACGAGTCGTACACCGTGGGCGAGCGCCTGGCGGGCACCCTCGTCCCACGCCGCTTCGCCTTCCGGGGTTGCCAGGAACGCCACCACGACCGCCATCGCTCACCTCCGCTTGAGTACGTCGTTCCGACGCTACCCGACCCGGCGCCGCTGCCAGGTCGCTACGCCGGAGACGACGTCGTCGGCCCGTCGACCCGCGGCCCGCGGCGGAGCGGCGAGCACGTCGGCGACGATCGCGTCGATCTGGTCGCGCTCGATCAGGAACCCGTCGTGGCCGCTGTCGGAGCGGATCATCCGCACCCGACCACCGACCGCGTGCGCCATCCGTTCGGACAGCGCCGGTGGGAACAGCCGGTCGGTGTCGACCGCCGCGACGTGCAGCTCGCCAGGGAAGGCGGCGAGCGCCGCCTCCACACCGCCACGGCCACGACCGATGTCGTGGGTGGCCATCGCCCGGGTCAGGCAGACGTAGCTCGCGGCGTCGAACCGGCGCACCAGTTTGCCGGCCTGGTGGTCGAGGTAGCTCTCGACCGCGAAGCGGCCGCCGCCGAGTGGGTCCTCCCCCGGCTGCGGCTCGACGCCGAACCGGTCGTCGAGTTCCTGCGCGCTGCGGTACGTCGTGTGCGCGATCCGGCGCGCGAGCCCGAGTCCGGCGATCGGCGGGGCGTCGTCGGGGTAGTCGCCGCCGAGGTGGTGCGGGTCGGTGGTGATGGCGAGGATCTGCGCCTGGCCCCAGGCGATCTGGTCGGCTGTCGCCTGCGCGGTCGTGGCCACCGCGAGCACCTTCGCGCACCGGTCGGGATGACCGGCCGCCCACTCGAGCGCGCGC
>JASLFY010000142.1 GCA_030150425.1 Yimella sp.
GCGGTGAACACCGCGCCCATGCCGGACGCCGTCGCGTAACAACCCTCAGCGCCCTCGAGCAGCCGCAACCGCTCCTCGAACATCGCGACGGTCGGGTTGCCGTACCGGCTGTAGACGAACCGCTCGGTCTCACCGGAGAACGCGGCCTCCGCCGCCTCGGCGGTCTCGTAGACGAACCCGGAGGTGAGGTACATCGCCTCCGCGGTCTCCTCGAAGCCGCTGCGGGTCAGACCGCCGCGTACGGCGATCGTGTCGGGCGAGAACTGTTCGGGGGCCTGGTCCGGCAACGTGTGTTCCTAACGCGATCGAAGGTGATTCGTATCGTTGACGAAGCTGAGCGAGCTGTGGCCGTCGGCCCAGACTTCGAGACCGGTCAGTGATGCCGGCCCGATCGCCAGGCGCCACGAGTGGTCCAGGTCGGTGCCGAGCACGTCGGCCAGCGCGACCATGATCGGCTTGCGGTGGCTGACCACGACGACGACCGATCCGGCCGGGGTGTCCGCGACGATCCGGTCGAGCGCCGACCGCACTCGCGCCGCCAGCTGCCGGTGGGTCTCTCCCCCACCGGGCGCGGCCACGGTCTCGTCACTGCGCAACCGCGCGAACGCGGGGTCGGCCACCAGGTCTCGTACGAGTTCGCCGTCCCAGTCGCCGAAGTTCTGCTCGTCCAGATCGGGTTCCCGCTCCGGTCGTACGTCGAGCGCCGCGGCGATCGCGTCGGCGGTCTGCCGGGCCCGGGCCAGGCCCGAGGACACCACGCGTACGGGGGTGCCCGGGCGGATCTTCGCCCGGACGCCGCGCGCTGCGGCGTCGGCCTGGGCGCGACCGGCGTCGTTCAGCGACGGGTCCGCCCCACCACGGCCGTCCAACCGGCCTTCGACGGTGAAGTCGGTGACGCCGTGACGCACCAGCAAGATGCGGACCGGCTGGGACAGGTCGGGGGCCTGCTGCCGCGCACCGGAGGGCGACGGCGAGACGACCTCGGCGACCGCCTCCTCCTGCTCCGCGGCCGCGGCGTCCCAGAGGTCCTCCTCGACGGTGCGCCCGTCCATGCCGTCGTTGGACAGCGCGTCGGCGTCCTTGTTCTTCTCCCGCGGGATCCAGGTCCACGACACCGAACCGCCAGCGGCACGCAACTGACGCACCAGATCCTGCGCCTGCAGGGCGAGGCGCTTCATGTCCTCGTGCTTGATCTTCCAGCGGCCGGCCATCTGCTCGATGACCAGCTTGGAGTCCATTCGGACCTCGATCGCGGCGGCGTCGTCGATCGCCAGCGCGGCACGCAGCCCGGCGAGCAGGCCTTCGTACTCGGCGACGTTGTTGCTCGCCTTGCCCAACGGCGCCGCGCGACGCGCGATGATCTCGCCGGTGGCCGGGTCGCGCACCAGCGCGCCGTAGCCGGCAACGCCCGGGTTACCGCGCGAGCCGCCGTCGGCCTCGACGATGAGAGCCCGGGTCACAGGCCCGAGTCGGAGGTGCGTACGACGATCCGGCGGCAGTCCTCGCAGCGCAGGATCTCGTCGTCGGGCGCCGCCCGGAACCGACCCAACTCGCTGGCGTTGAGCTCCAATCCGCAACCGCCGCAACGGCGCTGGGTCAACGGCGCGGCCGCGAGACCGCCGCACTGCTCACGCACCTTGTCGTAGAGGGCCAGCAGTTCGGTGCCCAGGCCGGGCGCCATCTGCTCGCGCTGCGCGGTGACCTGCTCGACCTCCTGGTCGATGCCGGCGAACGCGACGTCGCGTTGCTCGGCCAGTTCGACGACCTTCGCGTCGGCGGACGCCTTCGCGGCCTCGGCCTTGGCGAGGTTGGCGCGCAGCTGCTCGGCCCGCTCCATCACCTCGATCTCGACGTCCTCGAGCTCGGACTGACGGCGGGCGAGAGTCTCCAGCTCGTGCTGCATGCCCTGCAGGTCCTTCGGCGAACCCTGCCCGGCGTCGAGCCGCTGCTGGGTGCGGGCCGCACGGTCGCGCACCAACTGCACGTCGGCCTCGGCCTTGCTGATCTCGCGCTCGACGTCGTCGGCGGCGGTGCGGGCCAGCACGACCTCTTCGTAGAGCTTCTCCTGGCGCTCGGTCTGCGTCTGCAGCTCGGCGAGCTCGGGCAGGTTGCGCTTGCGGTGGGCCAGCTGGGTCAGCTTGGTGTCCAGCGCCTGCAGGTCGAGCATGCGCCACTGGCGGGCGAGGTCAGCTTTCATCGTCGGCTCCTGAGGATTCGTTGCTGCCGACCAGGAAGTCCCACGGATCGGTGCGCACTGTGCAGATGTCGGTGTCCACCGTATATCCGCGATCCGACAACGCCGAGCGGAGTCGGTCGGCGGCGGCGGCGAGCCAGAGGGACTCGGTGGCCCAGTGCCCCGCGTCGATCAGGAACGGCGGTCCACCACGGCCTTCCTCCCGGGCCTCGAGGGCCGGGTGGTGGCGCAGGTCGGCGGTGACGTAGACGTCGGCACCGGCCGCGCGTACGGCGGCGAAGCGGTCGTCTCCGGCCCCACCCAGCACCGCGACCCGCCGTACGGTCGCCTCCGGGTCGCCACTGACCCGTACGCCGACCGGGGCGGCCGGCAACGCCTGCGCCAGCCGCTGCGCGAACGCGCGCAGCGTGATCGGTTCGGCGAGGTCGCCGACCCGGCCGCCGCCGTCGGTGGACAGCGGCTCGCAGCCGTCGGGCAGACCGCAGGCCGCGGCAAGCGCGTCGTTGACGCCGGGCCGGGCGATGTCGGCGTTGGTGTGGGCGACGTAGAGCGCGATGTCGGCCACGACGAGAGCGGTCACGGACGCGCCCTTGGCGGTGGTCGTGGCAACCGAGTTGACCCCGCGCAGCAGCAGCGGGTGGTGGGTGAACAGCAGGTCGGCGCCCCACTCGCGGGCCGCGTCGATCACCGCGAGCGTCGGGTCGACGGCGAACATCATGCGCCGCACGGGCTGTTGCGGATCGCCGGTGACAAGCCCCACCTTGTCCCAGTCGAGGGCGTTCGCGGGCGGGTAGAAGTCGTCCAACACGGACAACACGTCCGCCAGGTTCGCGACCCGGTCGGCGCGCTCGGGTTCGGCGTTCATGTGGGCCCGGCCGGCCTCGAACCGACGACACCCGCGGTGTAAACGCGGTGCTCTACCAACTGAGCTACAGGCCCCACTCGACCCGGGACGACCCGGTGTCGGCCGCCCATTGTTGCAGCAAATGCGCCGAACTCCCGCATCCACCCGCCGGTGGTGTTCGATGGCCTCGGACCGTGCACCGACGAAGGGACCCCGCATGCAGCCGTACGACGCGATCGTGCTGGTCGGCGGCACCGGCTCCCGGCTGGGCGGCGTCGACAAGGCGAACGTCGAGTTGGCCGGAGCCCCTGTGGTCGCAATGGTGTTCGCCGCCGTACGCGACGCCCGGCGGATGATCGTCGTCGGCGAGACCGCTGCTCCGATTCCAGCCGGGGCCGAGGTCGTACGCGAGGTGCCGCCCGGCGGCGGTCCGACGGCGGGGATCGTGGCCGGCCTGGCGCACTTGTCCGCCACCTCGGTGGAGTGTCCGAACGGAAATGGCGGACAAGAAGGGACGAACGCCCGATGGGTCGTCGTGCTCGGCTGCGACCTGCCCGGCGCGGACCGCGCACTCCCCCGCGTCCTCGTCGCCGCATCCGGCGACGGAGCATCCGACGGGGCGATCGCCGTGGACGACGACGGGCGCCCGCAGTGGGTCCTGGGGGTCTATGCGACCGACGCCCTGCAACGTGCCGCCAGGGCGCTCGGGGATCCGTACGGAAGCCCGCTGCGCGCCCTGCTCGGCGGACTCGACCTCACCGCGGTGTCGGTCGGCGACGACTGGCGTGACGTCGACACCTGGGAGGATCACGCCGAATGGACCGACCGACTGCACCGGAGGAAGCCGTGACCGAACCCACCGAACAATGGCAGGCCTGGGTCGAGAAGTGTTGTGCTGCACTCGAACTCGACCCGGCGCTGGTCGACATCACCGAGATCCACGAGCTCTCGAAGAATGTCGCCCACGAGGTGCAGCGCCCGCTCGCCCCGGTCTCGACGTTCATCCTCGGGCTGGCGATCGGGGCGCGCGTGGGCCGCGGGGAGCCGGTGGACGCAGCCGTACGCGACGACCTGGTCGCCCGGGTGCCGCTCGGCTGACGAACCTCGCGATGGCCGCCGGTGGGAGCTCCCCCGGTGATACAGCTCGCGGTCCGGGCGCTCGACATGATGCAGAGCGCGCCTGACAAGGCGCGCTCTGCATCACCGGAAGGCACCGACCTCACCGGAGATCAGCACCGGACGTCAAGGGGACTCAGAGAGCCGCGACCGCCTCGTCGTAGCCGGCGAAGTCACGCGCCTCGCCCGGTCCGTTGACCTGCGACCAGACGATCTTGCCGGTGGCGTCGATCAGGAAGGTGCCGCGGATCGCCATCCCGGCGTCCTCGTTGAACACGCCGTAGGCCTTGGCGATGTCGCCGTGCGGCCAGAAGTCGGACAGCAGCGGGAAGTCGTAGCCCTGGTCGTCGCCCCACGCCTTGAGGCTGAACATCGGGTCGCAGGAGACGCCGGCGACCTGGACCTTGTCGTTGACGAAACGCGACAGGTCGTCACGGATCGAGCAGAGCTCGCCGGTGCAGATGCCCGAGAACGCGAACGGGAAGAAGACGAGCAGCGTCGCCTTCTCACCGGTGAGTGCGGCGAGGGTCTGCTGCTGGCCGTACTGGTCCTTCGCGGTGAAAGCGGGAGCGGTGTCGCCGACCTGTGCCGGGGAAGCCATCATCGGAACCTTTCGAGAAGTTCGAGGGGACGCTCCCGAGCGTACGCAGCGGGGTCAGCGCTGCTTCTGGTGGCCGCCCTGCACCAGCTTGGTGGCGATCCAGTCGCCCGCCTTCGCGGTGGTGCTCGCCTTGAGGCCCGCGGTCTGCGCGGCTTCCTCGATCTCGGACGCCTCGACGTGGTCGTCCTGTCCGGCCTCGGGAACCAGCACGACGACGAAACCCTTGTCGGCAAGTGTGGTGAGCGCATCGACACAGTCGTCGATCAGGTCACCGTCGCCGTCACGCCACCAGAGCAGGACCGCGTCCACGACACCGTCGTAGTCGTCCTCCTCCAGCGCGGAGTCGATGACGTTCTCGACCTGCCCCCGCAGTTCGTCGTCGACGTCGTCGTCCCATCCGAGCTCGAGCACGATCTGCCCCTGCGCGAACCCGACCTTGCGGGCCCAGCCCCCAGCGTCCTTGTCCATAAACCTTCCTCGTGTCCCCGCGCACCCGTGACGGTCGCGCCGATGTCCGCGCCGAGTGCGCCGACATGCCCAGCCTATGGGCAGCACCCCGGCTCGGTGGCGAAGCCCACCAACCGGGCGGCCACCCTTCGGCTACTGCAGGGTAACCGCCGCGCGTGTGCGCGACGGGGTGGCGCGGTGTTTGATGGTCTTTGCGGAAGTCGTATCTGAAGGAGCCAAACGTGTCACTTGATCCCACTTCGGGCCCGATCCTCAACGGCTTGCCGAGCCAACTGCCGGACATCGATCCGGAGGAGACCGGCGAGTGGCTGGACTCGCTCGACGGCATCGTCGACGCCGGTGGGAAGAACCGCGCGCGTTACGTCATGCTCAAGTTGCTCGAGCGCGCCCGTGAGCGTCAGGTCGGGATCCCGTCGCTGACCACCACCGACTACATCAACACCATCCCGCCGGAGGCCGAGCCGTGGTTCCCCGGTGACGAAGAGGTCGAGCGCCGCTACCGCGCGTGGATCCGGTGGAACGCCGCGATCATGGTGCACCGCGCGCAGCGCCCCGAGATCTCGGTCGGCGGCCACATCTCGACCTACGCCTCGGCCGCCACCCTCTACGAAGTCGGTTTCAACCACTTCTTCCGCGGCAAGAACCACCCCGGCGGTGGCGACCAGGTCTTCTTCCAGGGCCACGCCTCCCCCGGCATGTATTCCCGCGCCTTCCTCGAGGGCCGGCTCACCACCGAGCAGCTCGACGGTTTCCGTCAGGAGCACTCCCACCTGATCGACGGCAAGGCCGCCGGTCTGCCGAGCTACCCGCACCCGCGGAACATGCCCGACTTCTGGGAGTTCCCGACCGTGTCGATGGGTATCGGTCCGATGAACGCGATCTACCAGGCGCAGTTCAACCGCTACCTGCACAACCGCGGCATCAAGGACACCAGCCAGCAGCACGTCTGGGCGTTCCTCGGCGACGGCGAGATGGACGAGCCGGAGTCGCGCGGTCTGCTGCAGCTGGCCGCCGGTGAGCAGCTCGACAACCTGACCTTCGTCATCAACTGCAACCTGCAGCGGCTCGACGGTCCGGTCCGCGGCAACGGCAAGATCATCCAGGAGCTCGAGGCGTTCTTCCGCGGGGCCGGCTGGAACGTCATCAAGACCATCTGGGGTCGCGGCTGGGACCCGCTGCTCGCGGCCGACCGCGACGGCGCCCTGGTCAACGTCATGAACACGACCTCCGACGGCGACTACCAGACCTTCCGCGCCAACGACGGCAAGTACGTCCGCGAGAAGTTCTTCGGCCGCGACCCGCGCACCCTCGCGATGGTCAAGGACTGGTCCGACGACGACATCTGGTGGCAGCTCAAGCGCGGTGGCCACGACTACCGCAAGGTCTATGCCGCCTACCAGGCCGCCACCCAGCACCACGGCCAGCCGACGGTGATCCTGGCCCACACGATCAAGGGCTACAGCCTCGGCACCCACTTCGCCGGTCGCAACGCGACCCACCAGATGAAGAAGCTGACGCTGGACGACCTGAAGAACTTCCGCGACTCGCTCCGGATCCCGATCTCGGACGCGCAGCTGGAGGAGAACCCGTACCTCCCGCCGTACTACCACCCGGGCGAGAACGACGAGGCGATCCGCTACATGCGCGAGCGCCGCGCGAAGCTCGGTGGCGGTCTGCCGTCGCGTCGTACGCAGTCGAGCAAGTCGGTGAAGATGCCGGCCGACTCGGCGTACGCCGGTGCGAAGAAGGGTTCGGGCAAGCAGCAGGTCGCCACGACCATGGCGCTGGTCCGGATCCTGAAGGACATGATGCGCGACAAGGAGTTCGGCCAGCGGATCGTGCCGATCATCCCCGACGAGGCGCGCACCTTCGGCATGGACGCGTTCTTCCCGACGCTGAAGATCTACAACCCGCACGGCCAGCACTACAAGTCGGTCGACGCCGAGTTGATGCTCGCCTACAAGGAGTCCGAGCAGGGTCAGATCCTGCACACCGGCATCAACGAAGCCGGCTCGATGGCCGCGTTCACCGCCGCCGGAACCTCGTACGCCACCCACGACGAGCCGATGGTGCCGTTCTACATCTTCTACTCGATGTTCGGCTTCCAGCGCACCGGTGACGCGATCTGGGCGGCGGGCGACCAGATGGCCCGCGGCTTCATGGTCGGCGCCACCGCCGGTCGCACCACGCTGACCGGTGAGGGTCTGCAGCACGCCGACGGCCACTCGCTGTTGCTGGCCTCGACGAACCCGGCGGTCGTCGCGTACGACCCCGCGTACGCGTACGAGATCGGCCACATCATGAAGGACGGCGTATGGCGGATGTTCGGCGAGCAGCCGGAGAACGTCATGTACTACCTCACTGTCTACAACGAGCCGATGCAGCAGCCGGCGGAGCCGGAGAACCTCGACGTCGAGGGTCTGCTGAAGGGCATCTACAAGCTGTCCGAGGGCAACGCCGACGGCGTCGCGGCGGACGCCCCGCGCGCCCAGCTGCTGGCCTCGGGCGTCGGTCTGCCGTGGGCGATCGAGGCGCAGCAGTTGCTGCGCGACGACTGGGGTGTCGTGGCCGACGTCTGGTCGGTCACCTCGTGGGGCGAACTGCGCCGGGACGCGCTGGCCTGCGACGAGCACAACTTCCTGCACCCGCAGGAGGAGCAGAAGGTCCCGTTCATCACCCGGACCCTGCAGGACGCTCCCGGCCCGGTGGTCGCGACCTCCGACTGGATGCGCGCGGTGCAGGACCAGATCGCCGCCTGGGTCCCGCAGGACTACATCACCCTGGGCGCCGACGGTTTCGGTTTCTCCGACACCCGCCAGGCGGCGCGGCGCTACTTCCACATCGACGGTCCGTCGATGGTCGTACGCACGCTGCAGGCGCTGGCGAAGGACGGCAAGGTCGACCTGAGCGTGCCGCTGCGGGCCGCCGAGAAGTACCAGCTGCTCGACGTCCGTGCGGGCGCGAGCGGCAACGCCGGCGGCGACGCCTGATCGACGGTCCAGAACGGCCTCGCAAAGCTTCGGCGTGCGGGGCCGTTCGGCGCCCCAGGGGAATTACAGTGCCGTCATGCCCGAACCGGTGACGCCCGAAGAAATCATCAGGACCCAGTTCTCGACCGGCCAGCGCAAACACAGTTACGACCAACTCGCGGTGGACGACTTCCTCGACTCCGTCGTGAGTGCGCTCCGGAACGGAACCTTCGATCCGAACGTGGCACACAACGCGCTGTTCCCGACACCGAGGGGAATCGGCGCGCGGGGTTACAGCTGCACCGAGGTCGACGACCTCCTGGACCGGCTCGCGGCGACGCCGCCGGGCCCGCGATCCCACGTCGCCGAGTCGACCCCGGCCGAGCAGCCCGGCGCGCAGTTCGTCCCGACCGAGGCCCACCGCGCCACTCCGGCGGAACTGACCGAGTCCGACGCCGTCGGTCTGCCGGACCCGTACGAGAAGAGCGGCCCCGGACTCCTGAGGCGCCTGTTCCGCAACTGACCGGATTGGCGAACCTCTACAAATAAGCTGGTGCGGTGACGTACGACACCGACATCCAGCGCCGCCTCGAGGCAGCCGCCGGCGGCATGGCCACCGCCGCCGTGCAGCGGATGGAGGACCGACTCCCCTGGTACCGCGCCCTGCCGGCCGAGGACCGCTCGTGGGTCGGGATGGTCGCCCACGCGGGCATCGCCGCGTTCATCGCGTGGCACGTCGACCAGGACACCATTCCCCCGGTCGCGGCCGACGTCTTCGGCACCGCACCGCGCGAGTTGACCCGCTCGATCACCCTGCAGCAGACCCTCGACCTGGTGCGCACCACGGTCGACGTCGTCGAGACCGCGGTGCCCAACCTGGCTCCCGTGGACCAGCAGCCGCGCCTGCGCGAGGCGGTGTTGACGTACTCCCGCGAGGTGGCGTTCGCCTGCGCCCACGTCTACGCCCAGGCCGCTGAGGCGCGCGGCGCGTGGGACGCCCGCCTGGAGTCGCTGGTGGTCGACGCCGTGCTGCGCGCCGAGGCCGACGAGGCGTTGCGCTCGCGAGTGTCGGCGCTCGGCTGGGACGACGTGAAGGACATCGTGGTCGTGGTCGGGCGCGCCCCGCGCAGCACCGGAACCGAAGCCGTCGACGCGATGCGACGTACGGCGGCCAGGCTCGGCGTGGAGGCGCTCGCGGCCGTCCAGGGTCGGCGGTGCATCGCGATCCTGGGCAACGTCTCCGACCCGCTCGCCGTCGTCGGCGACCTCGCCGATCTGTGGGGCGACGGGCCGCTGGTCTTCGGGCCGCTGGTGCCCCACCTGTTCGCCGCCGGTCGTTCGGCGCGTGCGGCCCAGTCGGGCTACGCCGCCGCGGTCGCCTGGCCGGCCGCGCCGCGACCGTGCTCGGCCGACGAACTGCTCGCGGAACGCTCGCTGGCCGGTGACACGCGGGCCCGCCGGCAGCTGACCGAGCGGGTCACCCAGGCGCTCTCCGCGCGCGCCTCGACCGAGCCGACGGTGCTGGCCTACCTCGACAACCCCAGCCTCGAGGCGACCGCCCGGGCGTTGTTCGTCCACCCGAACACGGTGCGTTACCGGCTGGGCAAGTTCACCGAGGACAGCGGTTTCGACCCGACCGAGGCGCGCGACCGGTTCTGCGTTCGGCTCGCGTTGATGTACGCCCGACTCCCGGACGTCCGTTGACGATTCCTACAAAATCCGCGCGGCGATCTTCGTCGGTTTCGGT